>JAHHRH010000013.1 GCA_020025915.1 Sutterella sp. | reverse complement strand
CTGGTGGGTTGTGGTGTGGGAGGGGGAACCCGTGAGGGAACCCTCTACCCGATCGCTATCAGTAGCGTTGGCTATGCGATTGATGGTGTAGCCAATTGTTGTCGTAGGCTTTGGCGAGTTCAACAGAATGAAGAACCAAAAGGTTTTCAGCGTTTTTGCTTTCAGCCTTCTTGTTGAAGTTGTAGCTTCCTGTCGTGACGATCTTGCCGTCAACGACCATGAACTTATTGTGCATGGTGTGGTGCGTGGTGTCGACGTATGCCAGAATCCCAAACGTGCTAACACGGGACTGGGGCCAAGGGGCGTGTCGGGTGTCGCTTTCTTTGGTCGATATTCAATGTGTTCTTTGTCAAGCAAAACTTCGACCTTAATACCACGTTGATGCGCACGAATCAGGGCGTCAAGGATCGGTGTCTCAGCAAAGTGAAAGGCCGCTACGCGAACGAGCGATTGGGCGTCGTCAATGAGTCCGCACAGGACCTTTTGGCCACTTGCTTCAGGCGAAAAATAGACCTCGGCCGAGGTGATATTTCGCACCTCGGTGGCATGGGGCGCAGGACTCATCACGCTCGCCAAAGTTAGCACCATGAGTCCGACTGTCCACGACTTGGTCATAGTTTAGGCCTGCGCACTCTGAAGACCAGCCTGGCTTTCGGCTAAGGCTTGGGCAGCAAGGAGTACTTCGCAAGAGAGGAAGCCGCAAACCGGGGCATTCGGTAGATCCGGATAGGCTTCACGATAAATTGATGCCGTCGTTTCGGGCGGCAAGGAGTGCATACCACCCAAGAGGAAGGCCAAGTGCAAGATGTCGTTGGAGAGAAGTTCGCGGTTATGCGGATCCATGTGCGAAAGCGTTTCTAACAACAATTCTTGGAAGCTCACTGCCTTCTTGAGGGCTTCTTCTTGCGTGCCACCCGCTTCGTTAACGAGCTTATTAATCATTTCTTGGTCAGCCCAGTTTGGCTGGAAGCTCAACAAGAAGTCGCTGAGGTGATCCAAAGAACCCAAAATTTCTTCAAATTCTTCAGGCTTCATCTGCGCTTCGGCTAGGATCGGCAGTAATAGATCCTTGTGCGTCAAGAAGGTCATGGTAGGTCGCAAAGCAAAGGTGAGAGTGCCACAGAGACGGCATTGCTCAGCACGCGTACAGGCCGTCGAGAAGTTGTCCCAAAGCGTGGAGGCGCTATTCATCGTTTTAACCAACTCAACGCCCGCCATTTCAGCTGCAAATGTGACGGCTAACCCGAAAGAAGCGGCTTCTTTGTCGCCAATGGTTTTGAGCGTCGCATCCAACGTGCTATCAAGGTCTTCTGGACGGCATCCCGTCACACCCGCCAAGGCGGCAACGAGTAAGCGGATCGTGCGATCTAAGGGATGCATGTCGACTGACTGTGCAAAGCTTTCGCGTAAACGTGTCAAGGTCGTTTCAAGGTTGGAAAGGCTATAGCTAAAGGGCTCAAAAGCTTCTTCGTCGGCGAGTAAGACTTCGCGCACTGTGGCAGAAGCAGCTATCTGATCAAGGATCGCGCGCACAAACAAGGGTTCGAGCTCTGCGTCTAAGAGTCGGCGCTGAAGTTCTTCGGCATCACCACCCACGAATCCGTCCGCTAACGTGAAGACGGTGTTATGAATCCAAGCATAAAACCCGCGCGTCTGAGCAGAAAGGCGCTGTGCGGCTTTCGTAATGCTACGCGTGTCAGCCGCTTCATCTGGGAGTTCAATCAAGCTACCCGGGAAATCGTTGGCAGTTGGGTCGTAGTCAAAAAGACGATCGAGCAACGCATTGAGGTCATTAAAGGCTTGTGTGATATGTGCTTTGGCCGGGTGATGAATTAAGACCGAAGCCACGGCTTCGTCTGGTGACGGATGGTTTGTGAAGTCGTCATTTGACATCAAGCCACCAAAGAGCGCATCCAAAGCCACCGTCAAAGGACTTTGACCTGGGGTGGCGCTACAGTGGTCAACAAAGGCTTGAATTAAGGCCTGGAGCCCTTCGTCAGTCAATCCAGGACGATCAAATTCTGCTGCGTCTTCAGTTAATTGCGCCGCAAAGGATTCAGCCAACATGATCGAATCAGAGAGCTCACGGCTATGCTGACCGTCTGCAGCCATAGCGCGAATGGCCTGAGCGGCGTCACCACGATAAATGGCGTTCAAAAGGGCCGTCGTTGCCGTATGAATATAGGCATAGAAGGGTCGAAGCTGGTGAGGCAATGCGTCATAAGCAGCTTTGAGGGAGTCGGCCGTCATTGGGGCGGTCGCCGTGGTGTTTTCATTCTGCATGGCTCTTCCTATGAAAGGCGTTTTTTTCTGTGTTTAGAAAGTATGCCGTGTGAATCTTAGTTTTAGTTGAACGCGATCGGTTTTGAGGGTTATCGCTAGTTTGTGGGTGTGCGGGCCGATCAAAAGAAGGTGTGAGAGAAAGCCTAAGGCGACCATTCACGAAGAATCGTCGCCTTTTTGGGCTTTGTGTTGATGTGACCTCAGACTATTTTTTCTCAAGCGCAGAAATCACTGTTTGTACCAACGTCAAGCGATGTTCAGGTGTAGTGCCACCCGCGTCAATACGCAGTTTGTCGGGTCCAAGCATGCGCGCATCTTTACGAGATTGCAAGAGACGAATCAATGCCATGGGTTCAATGTTAGGATTGGTCGTAAAAGTCATCACTGTCGCCGTATCTGCGCAGTCAATCTTTCGAATGCCTAAGGCCTCACAACGTAAACGCAAACGATGGATTTGCGTTAGACGTAGTGCTGCGTCAGGCAGTTTGCCATAGCGGTCTGCGAGCGACTCAGTTGTGTGAATGATGTCGTCGACAGAGGTGGCTGACGAGAGTTCTTTATAGAACCCAAGGCGCTGAGAGACGTCAGACACATAGTCGCTCGGGAGGAGTGCAGGCGCATGTAACGAGATTTCAGTGGTCGCCACCAAAGGGCCATCAAAGTCGGGGGTTTCACCACGCTTAAGGCTCTTTACGGCATTGGCAAGCATTCGGCTATAAAGGTCAAAGCCCACTTCGGCAATTTCGCCAGACTGATGTTCACCCAAGACTTCACCTGCGCCACGAATTTCTAAGTCATGCATAGCGAGGTAGAAGCCGCTACCCAATTCTTCAAGCGACTGAATGGCTTCAAGACGTTGCTTGGCTTGTTTGGTTGTGGCGCCCGAAGGTGGCGTCAACAAATACGCATAGGCCTGATGGTGGCTTCGACCTACACGACCTCGTAACTGGTGTAACTGCGCCAATCCTAACTTGTCGGCGCGCTGCATAATGATCGTGTTGGCTGTCGGTACGTCAATCCCAGTTTCGATAATCGTTGTGCAAAGGAGCAAGTTGTAGCGTTGCTGATAGAACTCGCGCATGATGTGTTCGAGCTCACGTTCGCTCATCTGACCATGCGCAACGGCAATGCGGGCTTCCGGAATCAATGTCGCCAATTGTTCGCGTCGATTTTCGATCGTTTCGACTTCGTTATGTAAGAAGTAGACCTGACCGCCACGCTTTAATTCACGAATGACGGCTTCACGAATCAAGCCCGATTCTTCAGCGTGCACGAAGGTCTTGACCGAGAGACGACGTTCTGGGGCGGTTGCAATCACCGAAAAATCGCGAATCCCTTCAAGACTCATCGAGAGCGTACGCGGAATCGGCGTTGCAGTGAGTGTCAACACGTCAACCTCGGCACGTAACTTACGAAGGGCTTCTTTTTGGCGCACACCAAAGCGATGTTCTTCGTCAATGATGACAAGACCTAAGCGTTTGAAGTTCACCTTGCCCGTGAGCAATTTATGCGTCCCAATGACAATATCAACGGTGCCGTCTTCAATGCCGGCAATGGCTTTGGTGGTTTCGCGACCGGTTCTAAAGCGAGAGAGTTCAGCGACTTGCACAGGCCACGGCGCAAAGCGGTCTTTAAAGGTTTGCGCGTGTTGTTCTGCAAGCAACGTCGTTGGGCACAACACGGCTACTTGTTTGCCTGCAGACACAGCCACAAAGGCCGCACGCAATGCAACTTCGGTTTTACCAAAGCCTACGTCCCCACAAACCAAACGGTCCATGGATTTGCCGCTCGTCATGTCTTTGAGCACAGCCCCAATAGCAGCAGCTTGGTCAGGCGTTTCTTCAAAGGCAAAGCCTTCACAGAACGCTTCATAGTCACTGATGTCAATCGGGAAGACAAAGCCTTGACGCGTTTCACGAAGAGCGTAGAGGTGTAAGAGTTCAGCAGCCGTATCTCGAACTTGTTGAGCGGCCTTTTTACGTGCTTTTTCCCAGTCGCCACGACCTAAGGTGTGTAATGGCGCGTTTTCCGGATCGGCACCCGAATAACGCGAAATGAGATGCAAGTTGGCAATAGGGACGAAGAGTTTGGCGTCATTTTTGTAGTCTAAGCGTAAGAACTCGGCTTCGCCTTCAGGCGTATCCATGTGGACTAACCCTTGATAGCGACCAATCCCGTGCTCAAGGTGCACGACCGCATCACCGACCTTTAATTCGGAGACGTCACGCACGATCATTTCGATATTGGTGCTCACACGTTGACGACGTAAGCGTGAACGCGTGGGGCTAGCGGCATAGAGTTCAGTTTCAGTAAGGACCGCTACCTTCGGGGCGGTCAGTACGCTCCCTTGGTATAAAGGTGCGGCAACCAAACCTACGGGGTCGCTACTCGCTAAAAAATCGTCCCAAGAATCAAACTCCGTGAACGTTAAGCCAGACGCTCTAAAGAGTTCACCCATCGTCCCCATACGACCCACCGAGGTGGCCGCAATCAAGGTACGCATGCCGCGCGTTTTGGCTGTTGAGGTGAACTCAAGGAGTTTGGTAATCGGGTTTTGGCTCTTACGATCGACACCCACCCCTTGAAGAAGTTTTGCTTCGTCAGGATTACCTTCGCGCTTAAAAGTAAAACGTGCAAACTTTTGAAGGCTCGTAAAAAAGCCATCAGGCGTTAACCAGAGTTCGTCCGGGCGCATGGCCGGACGATCCTTGTCGGCCTCTAGCATACGAGAGCGCGACATGGTGTCCTTCATGAAGGTTTCAAGCGCCTGACGGACGTCACCAATCAACACAACCTTGGTGCCTTCAGCAAGATAGTCGGCAAGGGTTGCCGTTTCTTCAAAGAAGAGGGGAAGATAGTATTCAATCCCCGGTGGCAACACACTATTGCCTAAATCTCGATAGACAAGGCTCTTACTAGGGTCACCCGAAAAGCGCGTACGCCAACGCAGTCTAAAACCCGTCACCGCTTCTGGAGTCACGGGGAATTCATGGCCAGGCAGCAAACGAATGTCTTTGACTGATTCCATTGAGCGCTGCGTTTCAACGTCAAACCAACGGATCGATTCGATTTCGTTATCGAACATGTCCAGTCTGAATGGTCTATCTGACCCCATTGGAAAGACGTCAATGATACCGCCACGAACCGCAAATTCACCCGCCGCCAAGACTTGCTTAACATGGGCGTAGCCTGCTGTCACTAGATTGGCTTTGAGTGTTTCAAGCGACAACGTGTCGCCCGTCTTAAAGAAGAACGTATTAGCGCCGATATAAGCGACGGGGGCCATACGCTGGGCAGCCGTCACAGCGGACGCAATCACCACATCCATCTGCCCCGTGCCTGAGGTCATGCGGTAGAGCGTTTCAAGGCGATCGGAGACGATGTCTTCTTGAGGTGACAGAACGTCATACGGGAGCGTTTCCCAGTCGGGGAGGTGTCTCACACCTAATTGCGGATTAAACCAGGGAAGTTCTTGTGAGAGGCGAACGGCATCCAAAGGATCAGCACAAATCACAAGCAGGCGTTCACCTTTGTTGCGACAGGTTTGGGCTAATTGAGAAAGCGCAAGCGCATCAGACGTCAATAGGCCAATCGGTAAAACAAACTTGTCACCAGGACCAAATCGAAAGAGATTTTCTTTAATCAGTGCGGGCACGGCACTCGGTTTCATTACAAAACTCCGCAAAAAGCATAGGTCGAATGCACGATAGCACATTCTGTGCGAAGACCGATCTTTAAGAATACCTTGTCTCAAGTGAAACGATGGCACTCTCCGAGGAGTTCATGATTTAGATAAAGAGTTTTGCAGTAAACCGTCGCAGATTTACGTACAGAAGACGTAAAAATCACAGCAGATCACGTAGGATTAACTTTGAGCCGTACTGTTGCGGCCCCAAAGGAGGCTGCCATGCTGAGAGACTATCGATGCAGACGTTATGCCACGAGACTCAAGGAACTCGTTCGCTGTATGCCAGTGGATCCGCTTCTTGTGACAGAAGGGGAAGTGGCTTCTTTGGCTTCACGCTATGCCGATACGACGTGTCCGACGCCAGCTGAATGTCTGATCCAAAAAGAGCGCGCAACCGTTTGCTTATTTTCAGAGCTTCAACCTGCACCTCAAACACTGTGGGAAGAAGACGCTGCTCTACTCACTATTTTGCTTGACCACTTTAATTTGCGTCCCAACATGGAAATAGGTTTGGCGCTTTATACCGCTACGCTTTGTCGTAGCGCTGGACTCTCAGCCATCACCGAACCCGACCACTTGGCGCGTGATGTATTACCTAAAGGCGCGTCATTAGGTGACTTGATTGTGCGCTTTGTTTTTGACGACTAAGCCTAAAAAAACACAAAACCCCGACAAACCAAAGATTTGTCGAGGTCTTGCTAGAGTTGACTTTTTCTAAACGGATTGATTAGAAGCGGTACTGTGCCTGAACACCAAGTAGGTAGGCGTCGAGCTTACGGAATTTACCGGCATGTACAGCCTGACCTTTCAGGGTGTGGTTGTAGACGCTACGTTCGTGTACACCACGCAAGTGGGCAAAAGCCACGTCCGTTTGGAAGTTCTTCGTCCAGTGGAAAGAAGAACCGATGGCTAACCAGTAACGATCAGCGTCAGGAATCGTACCCGTACGAAGCGTCGGATCAGAAATCGTGGAGGTTTCGTAACCGATACCACCGCGCAACGTCCAGAAGTCGCTCATCTTGGCGTCGTAACCCAAGGTCATGAGATACGTATCCTTCCACTTCTTTTTGCTTTCAAGCGGTATTGGAACGGCAGGTGATTCAATCGTCAAGCTCTGGAAGCTAGACCAGTCAGCCCAACGGAACGTGCCATAAAGGCTCAACCAATCATTAACATCCCAAGCGGCAGAGAGCATGGCCCAAGCAGGAGCGTCCATCGAGACGGAAGCATCAACGGTCTTTAAATTTGGGTTAGATGTTTTGAGAGTGCCGTTAACACTGTGACCAACTTTGGAACGATAGGATAAACCAATGCGAACCGTGTCAACGGGAGTCCACATCATGCCCACGTTCCAGCCCCAAGCGTAGCCATCAACCTTGAGGTGGCTTTGGCCTGGAGCAAATTTAGAGGTGTTAGCTGGAACTATTTGCATCTGTTCGAGTGCGGGTAATTTACCAAGGATATGGTGTTTTGCCCAGTTAAAGCCAAGCTTAGCTTCAACGTACTGGAAGGACACACCAGCACCAAGGCTCACTTTGTCAGAGAGCTTGTAAGCCACGTTCGGGTTGAAGTCGATCACCTTGATCATGGCGCTCGTACCGTCGCCAGCCTGATCCCAGTCATTGCTATAGTCTGTCGAAAGACCAAACGGTACCGTCAAGGCGAAACCAACCCAAGCGTCATCCGTCAACTGATGAGAGACATAAGCGTGTGGCACGACTTCAGGCTTCTTGCGACCGTTTTCACGGCTACCATTGTCGCCGACGTAGTCGAGATTGAGACCAACGCCAACCACACCCAGCTGCATTTGCGTGCCCGGGTGAAGAGTCATCGTAGCGGGGTTGTAGTAAACGCCAGAAACGTCAGAGCCATCAACGCCAACACCAGCGTAGGCACGGCCAAGGGCTAAAGCGGACTGTTCGGTAAGCTGAAAACCGCCAGCGTTAGCGGCGGAAGCGAAAGCTGCAACGACCGCAGTAGCAGCAGCGGAGCGGATGAAATTCTGAAGCAAGATGCTCTCCTGTTGGATCACTGAGTGCGGCAGAGCCGCTTTCGGGTTTATTCGTGTTATTCCCGATTTCACAGGAGCGCAACCCTAACACAAGGTTTAGGAAAAAAGGAAGAGGGGTAATCCGTCAGTATGAGGAAGGGGATAAACGCAAAAAAGCGCCACAAACCCCGATGGAGACAGGGTTTGAGACGCTTTTGATCGTCCTAAGAGATTACCTTAGAAAAGGTACTGTATCTGGGCAGATACGATGTAGGAGTCGAGCGACTTGAATTCACCACGGCGTTCTGCTTTACCCTGTGCTGGGTTCGTGTAGAGATCTGTATCGCCCACGCCCGTAATGTACGTGGCGCCGAAGTCGAACGTCATGTTCTTGTTGAACTTGTAGGAGGCACCTCCTGCAACCCAAACACGATCGGTGTCAGGGATCACAGCCATACGGTACTGGTTGTCAACAGGACCTTGGTCGTAAGCAACACCACCACGAAGTGTCCACTGGTCGTTCAAACGGTAGTCAACGCCGAGAGAGAAGAACCAGGTATCGTCCCAATGGTTTTCAACAGGAAGCGTTTTAAAGCCAAGGTTACCCATGTTTTGATTTTCAACCGAGAGAACGTCAAAGTTAGACCACTTTGACCAACGCGCCGTGGCAGACAACGTCAAATCCTGTGTAGCATCCCAAGCGGCGGAGAAAGTCAACGTGTCAGGCGTTTTAATGCGAACCTTCATGTCGCTCTTTGCAGAGCCTAACGGGGTGTCAACTGTCGTATCCCCTTCAGCATTGTGGGCAATATGAGAACGGTAAGCCACACCAAGGCGAACGGTTTCGACCGGACGGAACATCATGCCAACGTTCCAGCCCCAGGCCCAACTATCACCTTGTACCGTACCGTTTACCAAACCGATTTGAGTAGGAACTCCCATGCCAAGCTTAGCCTTAGCGTACTGGAGAGAAATACCAGCACCGACGCTAAACTTTTCGTTGATCTTCCAAGCAACGTTCGGATTAATGTCGAACGTGAGGATCGTGGATTTGTTACCACGGTCAGCACCTTCCCAGTCACGGGCAAAATCTGTACCCATACCGTACGGGACGGTGAGGCCAAGACCGAGCCAAAGTTGGTCGTTAACCTGATGTGTAATGAAGCCAGCTGGAATCAACTGACCCTTCTTACGACCGTTTTCGGTGGCGCCAGACTTGTCGCCCTTATATTCGGCGTTCACGGCGACCCAGGTACCCGTAGCCTGAATGCGCGTACCTTCGAGGAGCGTCATACCAGCGGGGTTGTAGTGGACGGCGGAAAGGTCGTCACCCATCACACCAGCACCAGCCATGGCACGGCCCATCTGAATGGAAGACTGTTCGGAAAGCTGGAAGCCAGCAGCATAAGCCTGAGAGGCAAAAACGGAGACCACGAGCATAGCACCAGCGGCAATCTTGAAGGACGCGTTTTTCAACGGAATTCTCCTGTGGATTTCTAATTTAATTTGAAAATGGTTTGTGTGTTGAGAGCACACGAAAAAAGTTGTGGGCAATTTTGGCGAATTACAGGAGCTAAAAAAAAGGATTTTGATGCAGGAAAACCCTAAGGGATAAGTGGATTAATCCGTGAGGATGAGGCGTTGTTTTGTCTTTGGCGGAGGGTGAATTGCCTCTCTTAGAAAAGAAAGGATTGAATGTAGAGTGGACTTTAAGGCGGGTTAGAGAAAGAGAAGGGTAATCCGAAAAAGTCCCCAAAAAAGCAAAAACCGAACGCTAAATCTTCGAAAAAACTTCAAAAGAAGTTCGAAATCACTTCGAAATTGACGTTCGGATAGCGGTGTTATGCATCAAAAAAGAGCCGAACAGACGCCCTAATCGTGCGACGTCGGTTCGTTAGGCATCCCATACTCGATACTGGCAGCTGACCCAATTAAACCGCAGAAACGATTAAAGAGGGACTGCAGTTCAAGATGAAGGGCACTGGTTTCGATGGCGCCCGACATCCCTTTAGTGACACGTTCCATATGGTGTAAAGTGAGGTCATAACTTTCACGAAGAATGGCTTCACGAATTTCATTGAGGGTGTCCGATAAGGCACGACGCTTTTCTAGATCGGGTTCCAATAAGATCACATGAAGCTGATCAATACAGGCTAAGACGCGACCATGAAGCTGTTGCAACTCATGAAGACCATCGTCAGTGAAGGCTAAGTTCTTGCGAACCTTCTGCGTGGTGGTCACCGTAATGATGCGGTCAATGGTTTTAATCGCAAATTTGATCGAGCCATTCACATTTTTTAAGTATTGCCATTCAATCGCCTCTACGTTGGTGAGCTGACCATGCATCACGAGATTGAGATAACGCGTCACGGTGCTACTACGTTGTGTGAGATAGTTCGCACGGTCATGCATCACGAGAATCTCGCCTTCGGCAGGATTAAGCTTTAAGAGAAGATCGATCTCCGTCCAAAAGTCGCGAAGGTCAACCACGATTTTTGTGACCTCAGAAGCGGCAACTTTAAGAGACATACCTGACGAAATCAAGTTTTCCTTCGCAAACAGTGATCGACCAGCTTTACGTTGGTCTTGAGGTTCTTCAGAAGGAATAATGCGTTCTGCAATGTCCGAAATGGGCTTGATAAAAAAAAGACCAAGAAGCCCTAACGTTAGGTTCAAGGCAACGTGGAAGTAAATTACGCTATCAGGGACTGACGCGAAAATTTCAGTGATCATAGGCACCAAGGCGAGGGCGACACCCGTTAAAGAGAGCATTGTAAAGCGCCAAATGGTATTGGCTACAGGTCCACGACGACCAATGCGACTTGCGGTCATGGTGGTAAGTAAGGCCAAAATGGTGCTTTCGATGTCAGCACCTAAAGCTACCCAAAGCCCAGTCGACACAGGAATTACGCCAGCGGTCACTAGGCCAGACGCAATGATCACAGCAGCCAAACTTGAGAAGCAACCAAAGCCCAATAAGAGGCCTAAGCCGATCGCAAGCAAGGGAGAATTCGAGATCTGTTGGAAAATCGGGGAGAGTTCAGTACTGGTGCGCACAGGGTGCGTGGCACTGACAATTAAACTCAAGGCCAGCATGATGATGCCTAGACCAATCAAAATTCGACCGAACTGACCTTGTCTTGTATCTGCCCGACGGATAAAGAAGAAGCATGTCCCGACTAAAATCATGAGGGGAGACAAGAACGACAAGTCAAAGGTCAAGATACGCGTCATCAAAGCGCTACCGAAGTCTGCGCCAAGGATGGCGGCAAAAGCCATGCCGGTGGTTAGGAAGCCTTCTGCTTGAATACTGGCAATAATCAAGGTGCCAGCAGTAGAGCTCTGAAGGAGCGACGCTAACATCGTCCCAGAGACCAAGGCAACAACGCGATTTTTTAGGTGTGCCGAGAGAAAATCCCGGAGTGCCACGCCAAAGGCACGAAGCATCCCGGTCTTAACCATGTAGGCGCCCCAAAGAAGCAAAGCGATACCGCCTGCGAGGTGAATTAGCGACTGCATGATGAAAAAATTCCGTTGAAAATGGGGAGTATTTCAATCGATCTTAACGGATATTTCGACATTTACCGTTTTGGTGCGGGAAAACCTTATTCGACGCGCAAGGTACAATGAAGGCATTGTTCGTCATCTGAATTTTTGAAGGAATCACTCATGACGCAAGCTCCAAAAGTAGTCGGTTTAATTTGCGCTGCCGGCGTCGGAAGTCGTATGGGTTTAGGGACACCTAAGCAGTACATGAAGTTCGGTATGGATGCCATGTTGACGCATACGGTTCGTGCTTTGCGTGATGTGTCACGCGTTGATGAAATCGTGGTGGTCGTGAGTCCGACCGATCCCTATATTGACGAGGTCTCTCAGCATTTTCCGAGCAATGTTCGCGTGTTACGTTGCGGTGGTCGAGAGCGTGCTGAGTCTGTGGTGAATGGCTTGATTAATGCGGGCTTGGATCGTGATGCCTGGGTTCTCGTTCACGATGCAGCTCGGCCTTGCCTACGTCCTTCTGAAGTCGCTCGTTTGATTGATGAGGTGTTGGAGGATAGTACTGTAGCGGGGGGAATTTTGGCCGTACCTGTTGCCGATACCATTAAGCGTGCAGATACTTTGCATCGAATTGTAGAAACGGTGCCACGCGCTGATCTCTGGCGTGCTGCAACGCCACAAATGTTCCGTGTACATGAGTTGATTAAGGCGCTCTCGGGTGACCTGACGGGCATTACCGATGAAGCAAGTGCAATGGAGCGTTTAGGCCATCCGGTCAAAGTGGTGCCAGGGCGCTCTACCAATATCAAAGTGACAGAGCCCTCGGATGCGGTGCTTGCAAGTCTTATCTTAGGAGATAGTTCAGTGGTTCCATTTCGTGTTGGTCAGGGGTATGACTCCCATCGCCTCGTTGAAGGTCGTTCGCTTATTTTGGGTGGTGTTGAGATTCCGTTTGAATTGGGGCTCGATGGACATTCAGATGCGGACGTTTTGTTGCACGCCATTACGGATGCGGTGTTAGGGGCGGCTGCCTTTGGTGACATCGGTCAGCATTTTCCGCCTTCTGACCCGAAGTGGAAAGGGGCAGATAGCCGCATACTTTTGAAGGCGGTTGTTGCTTTGGCTAAAGAAAAGGGTTGGACAGTTGTGAATTGCGATGCCACGATCGTAGCTGAACGCCCCAAGATTGGTCCACATATGCCTGCGATTCGTGCATCGGTGGCTGAGACCTTAGGTGTCTCAGAAGAGGTCGTCAATGTCAAAGCCAAGACCAACGAAAAGATGGATGCTGTCGGTCGCATGGAAGGAATGATGGCGCAAGCGGTGGTTTTGATGAGCCGTATGTCGAGCTAATGCCTTTCGTTTAAAACATCAAAAAGGGTTGCCCGTATCAGTCGAGCAACCCTTTTTTCAATGAACCTTTTTAGTTCTTCTGCTGTCCTTTGAGCATCTTCTTCTCAAGCTTTTCTTGTTCTCGAGCTAGTTTTTGCTCACGAGATTTGTGGGTTTTAGGATCGGTGACCGGGAAGATCACACGAACGAGTAACCCGTGTGGTGTCATGTCATCAAGCTGAACGCTACCGCCAGAACGACGAACAATGCGTTCAACAATGGCTAGTCCTAACCCCGTGCCTGTCACGCCGCTACGTGCACTTTCACCGCGCTCAAAGGGGCGCATCACGCGTTCGCGTTCAGCAGCAGGTAAGCCTGCCCCTTCGTCACCCACGGCGAGCACTGCATTTTTGCCGTCGCGAGCAAGGTCAGCGGTCACGTGGAGACGTAAAATACCGTCGTCACTGCGGCCATAACGCATGGCGTTCGTAAAGAGGTTCTGCACCGCACGCGAGAGTTCCAAGGGAGGCGCCATCACAAAGACGTTAGGCGCAATCGAACTTGTGACCTTAATTGAGGTGTCGTTGGACAAGCGAGCATTTGACATGGCTGCTTCAACAGCTTCGCCCAAATTGACCAATTCTTGCTCTTCATGACTATGGCGAGCGTAGGAGAGGAACTGATTCACGATGTTTTCCATCTGTTCCAAGTCACTCACCATGGCGGCGCGAGAGTCTTCAGGGAGGTCCGCTAATTCGACTTCAAGACGTAAACGCGTGATAGGGGTACGTAAGTCGTGGCTGACGCCCGCCAACAAAAGCTCACGGTCTGCTTCCATACGGCGTAAATCTTGCACCATGTGGTTAAAACTCATGTTCACGGCTTGGATTTCGGCGGTGCCTGCGTCCTCAGGTAAGGGGGCTGGAACCTTGCCTTGACCAAGCTGCGTAGCCACAAGCGAGAGTTTGGCAAGCGGATCAATGACGTGACGCGTTAAAAGCGTTGCGCCAAAAAGGCTCGCTAAGCAGGCAGCCAGTGCCCACCAAAGCCAGGCAGTTCCCAAGGGTGGATCCAAGATGCCACTATCGGTTTGCATCCAATAGGCATCGCCATCGATGTCGACTGAGACCCAAAGACCAGCCACGTCATTGACGCTCGAGGCTAAAACGGTATCAGTGCCTAACGAATGCTTAACCAATTGTTCAATGAGGCCGTTAAAGCCGTCCCCTGGTAGGACTTGAACACGGTCGGTTGGTTCACGCGGTGAAAGTAAAAGCCCTTCACGCGCAGCGAGCAACTTCAGGAGATCCACGCGAAAGAGTGGGTCTGCTGTGACTAGAGCATATTTAGTGAGGTTGGCAGTAGAGACAATGTGTTGAGCAACCCCTTGAGAATAAGGGAGCTCAGACAAGACTCTAAAACTTTGAAGCCAACCGACGACACTGAAAAAAATCAGGCCGCACAACAAAATAAAGGTTCGCCAGAAAAGACTAGGGCGATGATTGCGGCTTAGCGAAAGCATGAGAGTAATCCGACTGAATAGAGAGGTTCTCTGATAGGTAAGAGTTTACCGACTTCTTACGAAAAAGGGCTCTTCCTTTTGCGAGGAAGAGCCCAAATTTGTAGACGTTTGTGATCTGTCTAATTAGTTGTGACCATCCGGAATAAAGACGTAACCAAGACCCCAAACTGTCTGGAGGTAACGCGGCTTAGAAGGATCGGGTTCGATCAACTTACGAAGACGAGAAACCTGAACGTCAAGCGAACGGTCAAAGGCTTCGTATTCACGGCCGCGAGCCATTTCCATGAGCTTGTCGCGAGAGAGCGGCTGACGCGGATGGCGAGCAAAGGCCTTCAGTACAGCAAATTCCCCCGTCGTCAATGGCTGCGGTTCGCCATTCTTCTTGAGAACACGCGTGCTCAAGTCGAGTTCGAATTCGCCAAAGCGAACTGTTTCGGTTTCTAAGGACGGTGCACCCGGGGCGTCACCAGCTGGACGTCGGCGAAGCACAGCATGCACACGAGCCAAGAGTTCGCGCGGGTTAAAGGGCTTGGCGATGTAGTCGTCGGCGCCAAGTTCAAGACCCACAATACGGTCGACTTCTTCGCCGCGAGCCGTCAACATGATGACCGGCGTCGTGTCCTTTGCGGCACGGAGGCGACGCAAAATCTGCAAGCCGTCTTCACCGGGCATCATCAAGTCAAGAATTAATGCATCAAAGCGTTCGCGTACCCAAAGGCGATTCATGGCAGCCCCGTTTTCGCTCACGAAAACCTGGAAGCCGTTTTCACCGAGGTAGCGACGCAAAAGGTCACGAAGGCGCGGGTCGTCATCAACAACGAGGATCTTAGGAGTACGTTCCACTTTAATTTCTCCATAAAGAAGAGATAGAGGCTTTGTTTGAGTGTAAAGCCCATTGCTTTGTGACTCAAGAAAGCCCTGTTGCGTACATCGTACGCTTTATTTGTTGAATCTATTGTCGCCTGTTACAAATAGGTTGTGGGGTAAAAACAAAATCATGTTACAAATTTGCGGGGTTGTTAACAGCTCGCTTATTCTCGTTTCGCCCTTTATTTTCAAGGGAATGTAGTATTGAGGTTAAGTTAGAAAGGCGGATGGCTTAGATGGCTCTATGCCGCTAAGCAGATGTGTGGCTGGTGGAAACCCGTACCAAGAATGCGCCTTTCATGGATCAACATGGAAACGCTGTGAGGAGATGTAGTCCTAAAACTGCTATAGTCCTTGCAGAGATTTTGACGGAAACGTATATGCGTCACAGCGCTTTTATCTTGCTATTGTGTTTAGGGTGCGGTTCGGTCGGTGCCATGACAACGGGAGCGTCCTCGGTCGATTTGACTAAAAATGACGTGTGTGCCGACAAGGGCACTGCGCCCTGTGTGATGACGTGGAATCACATGTCTGCCGACGACCGTGCTGAAATTTGGCCGTACCTTGACGAAGTCTCACGTGCGATGCACTGGCGTAGCATGGGGCAAGCCGAACGAAACGAGTTGCGCGAACACTTGTCGGTGAATGAGCGTGAACGGTTGCGTCAGCGTTTCTGTAGCCAACAGGTTCAAAAAGCGGCGAATCACGAAACGCGCAAGTTGCATCGCGAAGAGCGCATGCTCTTACGTAAACAAATTAAAGAGTTTCATGTGCAGCGTGTCGGACGTCATGCTTATTCGGGCGGCACGCATACGGCTGAGAGCAAGTAACAGCACGCCAATGCGTTAAGCTGACAACATTGAAGTCAAATTTTGGGGCGAACATCAAACAAGGTGCTCGCCTTTTTCGTATTGATAGGTTCTTTAGAGGTTCGATGGTTGCGGTTGGGTCTAGTTTTATAAGACTGACCGTATCACCCTCGATGGTATAATGAGCCGCACATTAGTTGCGCCATCGGTGCGCGTTCAAAGAAACACAAAATGCCTTCCTTTATTCTTGCTATCGATACCGCACATCAGCAGTGCAGTGCAGCCCTTTTAAGTCGTGATGGTCAAGCCTGTGCTTGGAAATCTGAGGCCGTGGGTAATCGCCATGCTGAACGCATCCTTGCCATGATTGATGAATTGTTGGCGGAGTGTGGTGCGAGCAAATCTGATGTTGCCTTGACGGCGTTTGGCGCTGGCCCGGGTAGCTTTACAGGACTGCGTGTCGCCTGTGGTGTGGCGCAAGGGATTGCTTGGGCACTGCAGACGCAGGTGGCTTGCATCGGTAATTTGGAAGCGGACGCAAGCGTAACGGCCAAGGCTGAAGGCTTAGCCGTGGGTACGCGTTTAGCCGTGATGAATGACGCCCGTATGCACGAAGCCTATAGCGCCCTTTATGAAGTCACGGATGATGCGCGTGGACTCAAAGAAGTTTTGCCGCCGCAACTCGTCAAACCCGAAGACGCGGCCGCTTGGCTTGATGCCGCGAATGCGGATGCACTTTGTGGGTCTGCGCAAACGGTCTATGCAGACGAGATGCAGTTACCCAATACGCTGCCGCGCTATACAGTCCCCGCAGACATGATTTTGTCGGTCGCAAAGCTTGGCTTTGTGGCTGAAGCCGAAGGCCGTACCGTGATGCCTTCTTTAGCTTCGCCCCTTTATGTGCGCGATCGTGTGGCTTTGACCATGCAGGAACGTGCTCGAGGAGAGCGTTTGTGACACCGTCCCATACTTTTCGAACCTACCGTGCTGGCGACGAGGTTGAACTCGCTCGCCTTGAAGCTTTAGTCGAACCTACGCCTTGGACGGCTGGGGATTTTCTTGACGTCCCTAAAAACGGGTGGTCTTGTGAAGTCATGGTCGACAATGACGATACGATTCAAGCCTGGGCGGTCGTGATGCCAGTCCTGGATGAAGCTGAACTCTTGACGATTGGCGTGAGACCCGACGATCAAGGGAAAGGCTATGGTCGCGCGATGCTTAACCACATGCTTATATGCATGCAAAATGACAATTGCACGCGTTGCCACTTAGAAGTTCGTGAATCCAATGTGCGAGCCATTCGTCTTTATGAGTCGAGTGACTTTGCGCGTGTCGGACTTCGCAAAAACTATTACCGCACAGCTGAAGGTCGAGAACATGCGGTATTAATGACCCGTGAATTCGGAGGCTAAGCATGCTTAGCGTCAGTGAAAGCCAAGTTTGGGATGCTTTAGAGATTGGTCCACAGTGGATTCTGCGAGAAACGGAAGATGTGACGTTGGCTGAAACTGCGTTACTTCGCCGTGAACACACACCGACACCAAACTCCGCCCCTGTGCGTCCTTCGATGACGACGGGTTCATTGGTGGCAAGGCCTAGTATGCCGACGGCCGAAACGCCGAGTGCGCCCTTTGAAGGGGCGCACAGCATGCGTGCATCGGCTAATCCTGCCCATTTGCGCCCTACGACGCCTATACAACCTGTCACCCCCGTCACGCCTCAACCGGCAAAACTCGAAATGGATCCTGCATTGGCGCAAGCCATTCCGAATGCCGACTGGGGCTCGTTAGAAGCACTTGCGAAGACGTGTTCGTGCTGCTCGATGTCAAAGAGTCGTCAACATGTGGTCTTTGCGGAAGGCGGACCAGGGGTGCGTATTGCGCTTGTGGGTGAGGCGCCTGGTAGCGAAGAAGACCTTCAAGGTATACCTTTTGTGGGTAAATCTGGACAACTCCTCACGCAGATGCTCGAAAGTGTCGGCGTAGAACGCAATCGTGATATTGCCATCATGAATGTGTTGAAATGTCGTCCGCCCGGAAATCGTAACCCGGCACCTACTGAAGTGAATTGCTGCGTGGCCTTCTTACGTCGCCAGTTGGCGCTTGTGCGTCCTGATGTGATTTTGATCATGGGTCGCTTTGCTGTGCAAAGTCTCTTGCAAGTGGGTCCTGAAGTCACCATTGGGTCGTGCCGCGGGCGCGTCCATGAAGTGACAGTGGGTGATTTAACAACCAAAGCAATTGTTACCTACCATCCTTCTTATCTTCTTCGTTCGCCTGATGCGAAAGCCAAGGCATGGGAAGATCTCGTCCTTTTCAAGCATGCAATCGCGGATGCAGGTATCACACTTGAAAAGCTTACTCAATGAACTTCAGACAGCGTTTGAGCGAGTTTGCTGTCCGTATTGGCTAAAGTTCATTTTTTTTTTAAATGTCAACCAGTCTTTCTTCAAACGCTAAGTCGTCACTTAAAGGACGCATGCTCTACGATCGAGCACTTATGGCTTCCCACCGCGAAGCAGTCGCGACATTCATTGCGGCCGTCTTTACGATGGTCTATTTTTGGATTGCCATTCTGATCTTTGAAAAGTCGCCCGATACGGTACTTCATATGCCGCTTTGGTTTATGGCCTCGTGCGTGGGTGGCTACCTCTTCTCCGTGATCGCGGTTTTGTGGTTAGTGAAGCGTTGGTTCGCTGACATTGACCTCGACGAAGTGGCTGATGCCTACCGTCAAGATGAGGAGGCCAAGTAATGCAGTCCTTCCTCATTCTTTTACCGATTGTTCTCTTTCTCGCTTTTTTGATTGGCCTTTCGCTGTGGGTTGAACGCGCTGGCCGTCAAAAGCACTTTGCTGGTGAGTACTTCTTGGGAGACCGTAGTCTTAAGGGGTTTGTGCTTGCCATGACCTTAGTGGCCACTTATGGCTCGGTGAGTTCGTTTGTATCAGGGCCTGGCGTCGCCTGGCAATTTGGTCTGGGTTGGGTGGTCTTTGCTGCACCTCAGATCATTGCAGGATTCTTGATTTTGGGCGTGGCCGGCAAAAAGATGGCCATCGTTTCTCGTGCCGCGGGTGCGATTACGGTTCTCGACTTGATTCGTGCACGCTTTGGTAACGGCCAAGCTGGGCGCTTATTGGCTACATTACTGGCCATTCTGATGCTCGTTTTCTTTACGACCATGATGGTGGGGCAGTTTATCGGGGGCGCGCAGATTTTCTCTAAGGCAGCGAATGTGAGTTACGCATGGGGGCTTGTCATGTTTGGAACGGTCAACGTGCTTTATACGGCCTTTGGTGGCTTTAGAGCGGTTGCGATTACCGACACGGTTTGTGCCATTTTGATGTTGGTGGGGATGGGTGCTCTAGGGATGGAAATCCTTGACGAAGGCCAGGGTCTTGCTAACGTGATGGCAAATGTGGCGGCCGTGGCGCCGAAGGGACCGGGCTCCGAAGGCACGCTTTTGACCCCGACGTCGGGGGGTGCCCTAGGTATTCCGCTTTTGCTCTCTGCCTGGGTGTTGGTGGGCTTTGGTACGTTAGGTTTGCCACAGTCTGCCGTGCGATGCATGAGCTATCGTCGTAGTACTGACCTGCATCAGGCCATGATCGTTTCGACCGTGGTGTGTGGTGCATTGATGATCGGCATGACCACCTTGGGTGTCTTTGCGCGTGGCATGTTGAATGTGCCGCTCGCTGAGATGGGCGGAACGACCGATGCTGTAATCCCGTATTTGATTTCGCACTACATGGATCCTGTGACGGCTGGTATTACGTTGATTGGGCCGCTGGCTGCAACGATGTCGACAGTGAGTTCGTTACTCTTGGCAGCCGCATCAGCCATCGTGAAGGACTTGATTCTCTTCCACTATCCGAAGGCGGGTGCCAATGAAGCGAGTTTACGCGTGAAGACGCGCCTTTTGACGGGTAGCTTAGGTGTACTCGCTTTGATCTTAGCCTTGAAGCCCTTAGACGTCATTGCTTGGATCAATATGTTTGCCTTTGGTGGCTTAGAACTAGCCTTCTTGCTCCCACTCATTGGCGGCCTTTTCTGGCGTGGCGCTACCGTAGGCGGTGCGCTCGCGAGTGTTCTTGGTAGTATCGCAGTTTACTTGACGGTTAGTATCCTCAAGATCCCTGTGGGTGGTTACCACGCCATTGTGCCAGGTATGATCACGGCCATTGTGCTCTTTATCGGTGTCTCGAAGATGACGCCGAAGGCACCGTCTGAAGCGCTCTCGCTCTTCTTCCCAAAGAAGCTATCAGACTAAGCCTCAAGTCAAACAATTCGAAGGTAAATCAAGCCGTAGGTCTCGAGTTGGGATCTACGGCTTTTTCGTGAGTGACGTGCTTAAGTTGTAACGCCTATTGCCAGTGAGAGCGGTTCTCATTAATATAAATGGGTAGGTTGTTGTAAGCGACAGGCAACCTTGGCATTGCGACAACGGGTCATGTCTTATCCTCGCATGGCGCGCGTTCACAGTGAGAACGAAAGGGATCGTTCGTCGCTTCGGGCGGATCGTCATTTAACGGTTCGCCCGTTTTTAATGAATTCGATGTTTGTCTATGGGAGTTTGATGGTGTTGAAGCCAGTTTCTGCTGATCGCGTCTATCGCCTTTTCAATATCGGTGCGACGACCTTGGTGAGTGCGGCTCATAAGGGTGACGAAGATGTTATGGCGGCCGCTTGGGCTTGTGCTTTGGATCTGACGCCTGCTAAAGCGACGGTCGTGGTGGATAAGTCGCATTACACGCGTGGTTTGATCGAAAAGAGTGGGTATTTTGCGTTGGGGCTTCCAATGGTGGAAGCGGCGCCTGTGGTCATGAAGTTGGGTGCTGTGAGTAAGCATGACGACGCTGAGAAGCTCGCTAAGAGTGGTGCCAAGCTCTTCAAGACGGATGGCTTTGAGATGCCGCTCGTTGAAGGTTGCGCCGCTTGGGTAGTCTTCCGCGTGTTACCAGAACCTCATAATGAAGCACAGTACGACCTCTTTATTGGTGAGGCGGTGGCTGCATGGGCAGATGACCGTGTCTTTAAGGATGGTCGTTGGTGCTTAGAATATGTACCAGAATCTCTTCGCACTTTGCACTATGTGTCAGGTGGCCACTTCTATGCCTTAGGTCAGTCCGTGCATGTGCCTGGTTACGATTAATGATTGAGTGCTTGACCGATCATTGGAAAGTTTCTTTTACATTCCGCAAGGATTTGTTCATAAATAGAACAAATTGTCTGGTTTGTTCTGATAAAAGTTAGTTATGATGAAACTAACAGGATCATGGATCCACCTAAAAAAGGAACAAAATATGCATTGCGAAAATCAAAATCGTGCGGGTTGCCCCGTGATGATCTATCTTGCCAACTTGGCTGTTTGGAATGTCAAACTCCATAACCTCCACTGGAACGTGGTAGGGGGCTCTTTTGTACAGGTGCATGAATATACCGAACAGGTCTATGATGAAGTCATGGATCAGTTTGACGCCATAGGGGAAGCCGTTCGTATGCGCGGCAAGTTGGCGCCTGTCCGTTTGGCTGAATACCTTGAAATGGCCACGCTTGAAGAAGTCGATAGCGTTGAACGTCAGGCGAGCGAAGTTGTGGCTTTACTCAAGGCTGACATGGAAAAGATGAACACCTTGGCGCAAGAAATCCGCGACGGCGCAGACAAGATGGGTGACTATCTGCTTGCTGCTCAGTTTGAAGGGTATTTGGCTTGGTACGCCAAGCAACTGTGGTTCTTGGATGCGATGTCAAAGCGCTAAGAAACCATAGGGGAACAAAAACAGGACATCCTCCACGTGAAGATCGTCCTGTTTTTTTTGTGCTTAAGGCAACAACTATTTGATGGTTGCAGGTTCAAAGTCTTCTTTGGCTGCGTTCCAAACATTCATGGTGCCGTTTGCCATATCGTAGTAGAGGGCATGGAGTTCAAGGGTGCTTTCATCGACGCGTGATTTGATCCAGTCATAAGAGAGCAGATTATCAATCGACATCAAAACAGAACCTTCTTCGCAACGGCGCGCACGAATGGATGCGGGTTCTTTGGGGTCTTCGTGTTCGAGTTCAGCAAGCACCGGGTGCGCTAGGCAAAGCCAACGCGAGATATAGAGCTCATTGGCGACAGTCTCAGGATGTAAAAGCCCATGAATACCGCCACAGTTGGAGTGTCCCATCACCACGATATTTTCGATATGAAGATGTTTGACGCCATATTCAACAGCGGACACCACCGCATCATGTTTACCGGCCTTCTCAACGTCAGGTACGATCGCTGCAATACTACGCACGACAAACAGGTCGCCTGGTCGACATCCTAACAAAATGGCAGGGTCGACGCGAGAGTCGCAACAGGCAATGACGAGCGTCTTCGGACGTTGCCCATGAACGAGTTGATCGAAAAACTCACGCTCGCGTAAAAAGTAATCTTCTTTGAAATTGTGAAAGCCTTGAATGAGTTCGTGAAAGTTTTGCATGGTGCACTTGATCTAAAAACGATCCGATAATCATAACGCCACGCGCATTAAAGTGGTTTTCATGGCGAATTTTGTAGGCTAAAGGGCAACAAATCATGGCGCTGAGTGGCTCAAAAACAGTAAAGCCTCCCAAAGTAGGAGGCTTTACAGGCTTAAAGCTAGCTAACAAAGGATGGGATTATTCCCATTCGATCGTGCCGGTGGGCTTCGGTGTCAAGTCGAAGACAACGCGGTTCACGCCTTCAACTTCATTGGTGATACGTTGCGTGATGTGCTGCAAGAGCGCAAACGGAACGTCTTCAACGGTAGCCGTCATGGCGTCGACCGTGTTCACGGCGCGGATGATGACAGGCCAAGCGTCCGTACGCTTACCGTCCTTCACGCCCACAGACTTGAAGTCAGGGATGGCTGTGAAGTACTGCCAAACCTTGCCTTCGAGACCGTTCTTCGCAAATTCTTCACGAAGGATAGCGTCGGATTCACGAACAGCTTCAAGACGATCGCGGGTGATGGCGCCGAGGCAACGAACACCAAGACCAGGGCCAGGGAACGGCTGACGATAGACCATGCTATCCGGGAGACCAAGGGTCTTACCGACCATACGGACTTCGTCTTTGAAGAGGAGCTGAACTGGTTCGACAAGACCGAACTGCAGGTCGTCAGGGAGACCGCCAACGTTGTGGTGAGCCTTTACGCCGTGGCTTTCGAGAATGTCCGGATAAATCGTACCCTGAGCGAGGAATTCAATGCCTTCCTGCTTACGAGCTTCTTCTTCGAAAACGCGGATGAATTCAGCACCAATGATCTTGCGCTTCTGTTCTGGATCGGCCACGTCAGCGAGTTTTTCGAGGAAGCGATCAACAGCGTCAACATAGACGAGGTTGGCGTTCATCTGGTTGCGGAACACTTCAACCACCTGTTCCGGTTCGCCCTTGCGAAGGAGGCCGTGGTTAACGTGTACGCAGACGAGCTGACGGCCAATCGCCTTAATCAAAAGCGCAGCCACAACGGAGGAGTCAACACCACCAGAAAGGGCAAGAAGCACCTTCTTGTCACCGACTTGTTCACGGATTGCCTTCACTTGTTCATCAATGAAGGCCTGAGCAAGCGCTTCGTTGTTGATGCGCTTCATGCTTTCGGGGCGTACGATGGTAGCCATCGGAATTCTCCTTGGGATGAAATAGAAATAATTGGCGTAGAGATGGCTCAAAATCCTCTCTACGCATAGATCCCAATATTTTAGCAATCTATAGACTAGCTTGGTAAAAGAAAACCCCGCCAATATGACGAGGTTCTAGGTTAAATTAGCCTATTTCGCTGGGCATTATTCCCATTCGATCGTGGCAGGAGGTTTGCCGCTGACATCATAAACGACGCGGTTAATGCCGCGGACTTCGTTGATGATGCGGTTAGAAACCTTACCCAAGAGGTCGTAGGGGAGCTGGCTCCAAACGGCCGTCATGAAGTCGGTCGTTTCAACGCAGCGCAAGCTGACAACCCATTCGTAAGTACGGCCGTCGCCCATCACACCTACGGACTTGACGGGGAGGAAGACCACGAAGGCCTGGCTCACCTTGTCGTAGAGTTTGGCAGCGCGCAGTTCTTCGATGAAGATGGCATCGGCTTCACGGAGAAGATCAGCGTATTCGCGCTTCACTTCGCCGAGGATACGTACGCCCAAACCCGGCCCTGGGAACGGGTGACGGTAAACCATGTCCGCCGGAAGGCCGAGTTCAACACCGAGTTCACGCACTTCGTCCTTAAAGAGGGAACGAAGCGGTTCGAGAAGGTTGAGGTGAAGCGTTTCCGGCAGGCCACCGACATTGTGGTGAGACTTGATGGTCTTAGCCTTCTTGGTCTTGGCACCTGCGGATTCGATAACGTCCGGATAGATCGTACCTTGAGCAAGCCACTTGGCAGCGGTGAGCTTAGAGGCTTCTTCTTGGAAGATTTCAACGAACACGCGACCGATGATCTTACGCTTGGCTTCAGGATCGCTGACGCCAGCGAGTTCGTTCATGAAGCGGTCAACAGCGTCGACAACGATGAGCTTGAGACCCATGTTCTTTTCGAAGGTTTCACGAACTTGTTCGCGTTCGTTCTTGCGAAGAAGACCGTTGTCAACGAAGACGCAGGTCAACTGCTTACCGATGGCGCGGTGAATGAGCGCAGCGGCGACAGAGCTATCGACGCCACCCGAGAGACCGAGAATGACTTCTTCGTCACCGACCTGCTCACGAATCTGAACCACGGCTTCGGCAATGTAGTCGCCCATGACCCAGTCAGGCTTACATTCACAGATGTTGAGGACGAAACGTTCGAGCATTTCGCGACCCTTGACGGTGTGTGTCACTTCTGGGTGGAACTGCACGGCGTAGAAATTCTTTTCTTCGTTGAACATGCCGGCGATCGGGCAAGATGGCGTAGAGCACATCACTTTGAATCCCGGTGGGAGTTCGGTCACCTTATCACCGTGGCTCATCCACACCTTGAGCATGCCGTGACCTTCTTCGGTACGGAAGTCTTCAATGCCTTCGAGGAGCTTGGTGTGACCATGAGCGCGGACTTCGGCGTAACCGAATTCACGCTTAGCGCCACTTTCAACACGGCCACCGAGCTGCTGAGCCATGGTCTGCATACCGTAGCAGATGCCAAGGACAGGGACGCCCGCTTCAAACACAGCCTGGCTAGCCTGGTCATTGCTTTCTTCATAGGCGCTCATGTGGGAGCCTGAAAGAATGATGCCCTTGGGGTTGTATTCGAGGATAAATTCTGCGGAAACGTCGTTGGGATGGACTTCGCAGTAGACGTGGGCTTCGCGCACGCGACGAGCGATCAACTGAGTGACCTGACTACCGAAGTCGAGAATGAGGATGCGGTCGTGAGACATGGATGTAAGATCCGTATCAAAGAAAAATGAGGAAGAGCATTGTAGCGAAAAAAACGAAGGCGCGGTAGGGAAATCCCCACAGCGCCTTCGTTTCAAAATATTGCTACCGCAAGATTAGTGTTCCTGACGATAGTTCGGAGCTTCCTTCGTGATCTTCACATCGTGGACGTGGGATTCACGTAAGCCGCCAGCCGTGATCTGGACGAACTGAGCACGGGTGCGCATTTCGTCGATCGTGCGACAACCGCAGTAGCCCATAGAGGAGCGGAGACCGCCAATCATCTGATAGATGATCTGAGCGACCGGGCCCTTGTACGGAACCATACCTTCGATGCCTTCCGGAACGAACTTGTCGATGTTGCCCTGGTTGTTGTCCTGGAAGTAGCGGTCAGCAGAACCCTTGCCCATGGCGCCGAGGGAGCCCATACCACGGTAGGACTTGTAGGAACGACCCTGGTAAAGGATGACTTCACCAGGAGCTTCTTCCGTACCCGCGAACATACCGCCCATCATGACGGCGTTGGCGCCAGCAGCGATGGCCTTGGCGATGTCGCCAGAGAAGCGAATACCACCGTCGGCGATGCAAGGCACGCCGGTGTCACGGAGAGCTTCAGCAACGTTGGAGATAGCGGAGACCTGAGGAACACCTACGCCAGCCACGATACGGGTCGTACAGATGGATCCCGGGCCGATACCGACCTTCACACAGTCAGCGCCAGCGTCCACGAGGGCGAGGGCAGCTGCGGCAGTCGCGATGTTACCACCGATAACCTGGAGGTTGGGGTAGTGCTGCTTGACCCACTTAACGCGGTTGAGCACACCCTGAGAGTGGCCGTGAGCCGTGTCAACGACGATCACGTCAACGCCGGCGTCAACCAGCTTTTCAACACGTTCTTCCGTGCCACCACCGACGGAAACACCAGCGCCAACGAGGAGCTTGCCAGAAGCGTCCTTAGCAGCAAACGGATGGTCCGTAGCCTTGGTGATGTCCTTAACGGTCATGAGGCCAGCGAGGTTGAAGTCGTCGTCGACAACGAGAACGCGTTCGAGACGATGAGTGTGCATCAAAGCCTTGGCTTCGTCAAGGGAAGCACCTTCATGAACTGTCACGAGACGTTCACGCGGCGTCATTACTTCAGAAACAGGCACGGACATGCGAGTTTCGAAACGGAGGTCACGGTTGGTAACCATACCGAGAACCTTCTTGCCGTCCACAACCGGGAGACCTGAAATATGCTTTTCGCGAGCGAGGGCAATCACATCGCCGACGAGCATGTCCGGACCGATGGTGATCGGTTCAGCAACCACACCAGCTTCATGGCGCTTAACCTTGAGCACTTCAGCGGCCTGCTGATCGGCAGACATGTTCTTGTGGATGAAACCAATACCGCCTTCCTGAGCGATAGCGATGGCAAGACGAGCTTCCGTCACCGTGTCCATCACGGCAGAAACCATCGGAATGTTGATACGGAGATTACGAGTCAGCTGCGTGGAAAGCTGAGTATCACGGGGAAGAACTTCGGAATAGGCAGGGACGAGAAGAACGTCGTCGAAGGTGAGAGCCTTCTGAAGGATTCGCATAACAACCTCTAAGCACAAAAAAAAATACACGTTTTGGACTTCGTCACCCGTCAGGTGCACAAAGCAACTCGTATAAATAGAAACATGAACGCCCGCAGTACAGGAGGGAAAAGGCTTTCCGCTGACCTGCTCTTCTGTAGAAAAGGGAGTAATCTCGACCGTTTCTACAATTGGGAGATTGATTGCGGACGTAGTGTAATGCTTTTTTGCAGCTTTTTGTGGCTTCGATGAAAAAAAAGTTATAAAAAACTAAAAAAAGTGACGGGCGACTTGCTTGTAGATCGCTAATCGCCCGTTGATGATGGTTTATCGAGTCGTATGACCAGCGTAGAGCTGCTCAATCAGTTTGGCGTGTGCCGTCAAAATTTGTGGTCGACGTAACTTCATGGTCGGTGTCAACATGCCGTTTTCGACTGTCCACGGTTCACGCGTGAGCGCAATGGCACGAGGGACGCCGTATTGCGGGAAGGCCTTGCAGGTCTGGCGAACGCGTCGAAGAATGTGACGCTGCACGTCGCGAGAGGTGAGCGTGGCTTCGTCATCTGGGTCGAGGTTAAGCTCCGTGCAGAATTCGCGCCAAAGGTGGTCATTCAAAACTACCAAAGCGGTCACGAAGGGCAAGTTGTCGCCCAATACGATGACCTGCTCAAAAAGGCGATCTTCTTGAATGGCAAATTCGACATCGACTGGTGCAATCTTTTCGCCCGTACTCGTGACGAGAATTTCTTTTATGCGCCCCTTGATACGCACACGACCACCGTCAGAGAGGTCAGCCTGGTCGCCCGTGCGGAACCAACCGTCTTCAAAAGCGGCTTCGGTGTCATGCGGACGATTCCAGTAGCCCAACATTACCTGAGGACCGCGAACGAGGAGTTCGTCGTTTGCACCAAGCTTCACTTCGCAATTAGGCGCCGGGTGACCAACGCAGTCAGGATGGTTATCCTTCATGCGAGTAAACGATACAATGGGTGACGTTTCGGTGAGGCCGTAGACTTGCAAAATATTGATTCCTAACGCGCAGAAGAAACGCGCGACGGCATAATTGAGGCTAGCCCCACCCGCAAACGTGGCACGCAAACGACCACCAAAGGCATCACGAACTTCAGAAGCGATTTCGCTATCTAAACGAGGCCAAACGGTATCGTCGAGCTGAGCGCGTGGCGACGTTTCAATGGGGAGATGGTTGGCTTCAGCAAAACGACGCCAGCCTGCTTCAAGCGCCCAAGCCGTCTGATGACGCTTTTCTTCAGTGCCGACAGCGAGGTCATGCAAGAAACGCTGATGAATCTTTTCGTAGATACGCGGCACCGAGCACATCAATGTGGGCTGTACTTCACGCAGATCGTTTTCGATCAAGGCGGCATTGCGAGCAAAAGCCATGGCTGAGCCGTGGGCTAACGAGTTGTAGTGCGCAACGGTACGTTCAAAGGTGTGCGAGAAGGGTAAGAAGGAGAGGAAAACGTCTTCTTCATTAAATTCAAAGCACTGACTGATCTGTTGAACGTTCGAGACGATGTTTCGATGCGAAATCATCACACCTTTTGGGCGCCCCGTCGTCCCAGAGGTGTAAATAAAGCCCGCCAAGTCATCGGCTTCAGGTTCAGGCAAGAGCTGATCGTCCGTGATCGAAGCGCCACGGGCCAGCCAAGCGTCGATACCCAAAAGTTCAATGTCGTGACCACCTAAGGGCGATTTTGTCCCTTCTGGCATGTCTTCATTCGTGAAGACAACGTAGCGCATATCGGGCAAGCCTTCTTCTGAAGAGGCTTCAGCAATTGCATTCCAACGGGCGCGCGACGTGGTCACCAAAAACTGTGCATTGGAATCACGAAGAATGTAAGCAGAGGAACCAGCCGTGTCGATGGCATGCAAAGGCACGGGCACCAAGTTGCAACCCAATGCGGCTTCGTCAAAGGTCACCGCATCAATACAGTTCGTGAGTAACATGGCCACACGGTCGCCTTTTTTGAGGCCCATGGCCGTAAAAGCACGTCGCCAACGAAGCACGGCTTCGTTGAACACTTTCCAGGTAATGGAAAACCAACGCTTTTCCGTGTAATCGTATTGACGGAAGGCTTCACGATCAGGCCACTTGGCCACGGTGTGGTGAAGCATGTCAGGAATGGTTCGGAAATCGTCTACAAAGGAACGGGCAGTAGTTGTCACGTGTGTCTCTTAGGCAAGAAGAATAGCGGTGAAATTGTCTCTAATTAATCACCAGGATGACAAGCGTAAGAATAGGGATAAACCCTAAGTTTTCAAGGCTGTGTAAGTCAAAAAAGACCGCCCGTCATTCATCAAGAAATGTTCGGGCGGCTTTAAGCGCAAGAGGGTTAACGCTTGATGAGCGTATTGTAGAGCGCGTTGATTTCGTCGGCGTAACGATCGTTAATAAGCTTACGCTTCATTTTCAGGGTTGGCGTCAACAAACCATTTTCAATGGTCCAGGCTTCAGAGGTGAGCGCAACCTGGCGCGGCACACCGTAGTTGGGGAAGCCTGAAGTCGCGGCTTTAATACGCTTAATGGCGAGCTTCTTGATTTCTGGGTGCTTGAGGCTTTCAGGCGCTTCAGGATCAAGTCCGAGACCTGCGCAAACAGTCTTGAATTCTTCAGGGTTGACCACAGCCACGGCAGCGATAAACGGACGATCGTCACCGACCACCATGCACTGAGCAAAGAGACGGTCAGCGGTAATCGCGGATTCAAGGTCAGCTGGCGGCACCTTTTCGCCTGTGCTCGTTACGATGATTTCCTTGATACGACCCGTAATGCGGATGCAGCCGTCTGGATAGATGGAGCAAACGTCACCAGTACGAAGCCAGCCGTCTTCTGTGAAGATTTGACGTGTGGCTTCTTCACGATGCCAGTAGCCCTGCATGACAGATGGTCCACGCACTTGAAGTTCGTCACCTTCGCCAAGACGAACTTCGAGGTTCGGCAAAGCTGGACCCACGGTATTCGGATGGTTGTTGCCGACATGGTTGACCGAAATAATGGGTGAGGTTTCGGTCATTCCATAGCCCTGAATGATTTCAACGCCCAAAGCAAGGAATGTGCGAGCAACGGCCGGGCTCAATGCAGCACCACCCGAAATAAAGAGGTGTATGTTGTCACCGAAGACCTCACGCAGGCTTTTACCGACCTTCTTATCCAAAAAGCTCGCAACCAAGGGGTCAAGCCAAGCACGACCCGAGGGTTCAACTGGAAGGTTATTCTTGCGGCAGAAACGACGCCAACCCACTTCAACAGCCCAGTCAAAGAGATAACGCACAAAGGCAGACTTCTTGGCAAGGCCATCCTGCAATTTGGCGTAAATCATTTCGTAGACGCGCGGCACGGACATCAGAACGCTCGGACGAATGGCCTTGAAGTCGCTCTGCAAATTAGCGATCGAACGATTGAAAGCCACCGTATAACCGAGGCCTAAAGCTAGGTAGTAAGAGGTCGTACGTTCAAACGTATGAGACATCGGCAAGAACGACAAGAACGTTTCATGTTCGTTTGGCGTGATGTTCTGCAAAACACCGCGAATGTTCGAAAGAATATTGCGGTGCGTCAGCATGACGCCTTTGGGGTTACCCGTTGTCCCTGAGGTATAAACGAGGGCAGCGAGGTCAGTGGCCTTCGGGGCTTCTTTAGGTAGCGCGGACTTTTCGCCGAGCTTCAAGAAGGTGGCCATGCTCATCACTGGAATCGGGGCTTCAAGATCGTCACAATCCTTGTCGTCAGTGATCACAACGAGCGTCAGCGCAGGCGTGTCGGCGGCTTCTCGAATTTGCTTCCACTTAAGGAGCTTATTCGTGACGAGCACCTTGGCGCCAGAGTCATTGAGAATGTAGGCCGAAGACTTCGGGGTGTCGATGGCGTGAAGCGGGACAGGCACGAGCGTATTAGAGAGCGCGGCCATGTCAAAGTAGATGGCTTCTGGGCAGTTCGGTAACAACATAGCAACGCGGTCACCGCGCACGAGATCCTTACGCTCGGCAAAACCATGACGCCAGGTGTGAACCTGGTCGAAAACATTCTTAAAGGTGAGGTCCTTCCATACCTTTTCGTTGTTGTCGTACACCTTATATGCAACGTCATCAGGTCGGACGGTCAAATGATGTGTCAACAATTCAGGAAGCGTTGTTAGCACGTCGAGCGCTTTAATGCGTTCGATCGCCGGCTTTTTTGTTTGAGAAATAGAACTCACTGTGTTTGTCCTGTAGGAATCGAGTACAACGTCAACAAAAGCTAGAAAAGGAAAGTTCTTCTTTTTTTTAACTACGATGTTGAACTTAAGTGAGGACATTGTAGGCAATTGTCCTAGTCTCTTGGCTCAAAAGCGTTAAATGGCACCGAAATGGATGATCAGAACACCTTGTTTATGGGATGCTTCTCATCCGTGTGGATGATCTGGTGCGCCGTTTTTTGCGAAGAAAAACGCGATATGTAATCGAACTACGTATTTATACGGTAAAAAATCGTGTTTTTTAGACCTTTTGGCGGAGAGAGTGGATTGCTACAAATTAGCAGAATTTCCATGATCTCTATGCTAAATTCGGCTAAATTGATGACTTTTTACGGATTTGCGGAATCTTCAAAATGCGAGTAAGTTTAATGCCATGGCACAGCAAAACGCTTTAAGCATCGCTCCTCAGACGCCTGAAAAATGATGTGGTTGGTCCTGCCTCATTGGTCTATCAAAGGCGTTCTACTAAGAGGGGACTGATTGGGATTGAAAGGGAATCTCAGTCAGTCCCCTTTTTTCGTGTCGGCCATTTGACCGGCGCTTTCAAACGCCCTCTTTTTTTCTTTGACCTTCGGACCTTCACGGCAAACATGCGTCCCTCATTACGCCTGATGGATCGTCTCATGGCGCCATAATCGCACCACACCCCCTGTCCGTCGATGGACATCACTATTCAGGCTGTTGCTGGGTAAAAGAGGCTTTTGTTGCGCGTGGATGAGGGGAGGCTTGCATATCGAAGCTCGGACGCCTAGCAAACTACGTTCACTCTTCAGCCACTCCATGTAGAACCGACGCAAAAGACCAGATAGGTCGTAGCAAAGTACTCGCTTTTGGACGTTAAACACATGGGGTGAATGTAAAGAGCTGTAAAAAGAATGACAAAAATCAAGCTTTTGCGCAATAAAAACGGGTTGTTTTGTGTGTTTTTTGTTGCTTTAAAAGTGCGGTGCACGGAAATTGAGAGAACGAGTGGAAATAGCGATGAGGACTTTGTTTTACGTATTAGTACGCAAAAAATGGAGGCTCTCTAGTAGGAAAAGTAAAGGTCTGTCGGCGTAACAGTAAAAAAAGACCCGCAACAGACCTGTTGCGGGTAAAACTATCGTTGCACACTTGCTTGCATGGGGAAAAGCGCCCTCGTGGGCTTTTGCCGATGCAGCCCCTCGGATGCTAACGACAGGGGTCTGCAGAGCCTTGTTGATACTCCCTACGCACAAATGAAAGATCATTGATACAAGTCCGACAGACTAGCAATCATTTTACTTAGTGGATATTCAATGTTCATTAGTGGAAATACCTAGGAAGTTTTATCTTAAGATGAATTTATTGGTTGAGAGCGCACGCGGGGAGCGCGTTTGAGCAATATTCTGATACGCCTGTAGGGGTATTGCTTAGCCTATGGAAGGAGGCGAATTAAAAGCAGGTTTGCTATAGTCATAAGATCCGATGCACGGTTGTTTATACTATGTATCGTGTCGTACTTGATGTAAAAACACAATATGTTGTCCGTTTAAGTCCTTCAACCCACCATGCAGGATTATGATGAAAATGAATGAAAAGTTGGCTCAGTGCCATGTTCTCAAGCGTGACGGTAGCGTAAAACCTTTTGATGTCACCAAGATCGTCAGCGCGATCACGCGAGCTGGGAAGGCGACGGGAGAATTTGGTGAAAAGCGTGCTGAAGAACTCGTAACGACGCTTGTGATTCCTCGTCTTGAAACGATGAATCTGCCGACTTTTCATATCGAACAAGTGCAAGACGCGGTTGAGCATGCGCTCTTTGAAGCAGGGTGCTTCACGACGTTACGGGCTTATATCGTTTATCGAGAAAGCCGCACCAAGGCGCGTGACGCAAAGCAGAGCTGGGTGAACGTCGAATCCTCGATGAACGAATACCTTGATCAGCTTGACTGGCGCGTGAATGCCAATGCAAATCAGGGGTACTCATTGGGTGGTCTGATTCTCAATGTGTCAGGTAAAGTTACGGCGAACTACTGGCTTAACCACATTTACCCACCTGAAGTTGGTCGCGCGCACCGAGAAGCCGATATCCATATTCATGACCTTGATATGCTCTCAGGCTATTGCGCCGGTTGGTCGTTGCGTACGCTCTTGACCGAAGGGCTCAATGGTGTTTCCGGTAAGGTGGAAGCGGGCGCACCGAAGCACTTGACATCTGCCACTGGACAAATCGTGAATTTTTTAGGCACGATGCAAAATGAATGGGCGGGTGCGCAGGCTTTCTCTAGCTTTGATACCTATTTGGCGCCCTTTATTCGTAAAGATAACCTCCCTTATGAAGAGGTGCTTCAGTCGATTCAGGAGTTGATTTATAACCTCAACGTGCCGAGTCGCTGGGGGACGCAGACGCCCTTTACAAACCTCACATTTGATTGGACGTGTCCTGAAGATTTGCGTGACGAGCATCCTGTTATCGGGGGTGAAACCATGCCCTTTACGTATAGCGAACTGCAACACGAAATGGACATGATCAATCAGGCCTATATCGAGGTGATGATGAAGGGGGATGCCAAGGGGCGTGTCTTCACGTTCCCGATTCCAACCTATAACATCACGCCTGACTTTGCTTGGGATAGCCCCAATGCGTTACGCCTTTTTGATATGACGGCGCGTTATGGGTTGCCATACTTCCAGAATTTCGTCAATTCTGAATTGAAGCCCAATATGATTCGCTCGATGTGTTGCCGTTTACAGCTCGATCTGCGTGAATTGCTCAAACGCGGTAATGGGCTTTTCGGGTCGGCGGAACAGACGGGGAGTTTAGGGGTTGTGACCGTCAACTGTGCTCGTTTGGGTTATCTCTTTAAGGATGACGAAGAAGGGCTCTTACGTCGCCTTGACTATCTCCTTGAGTTAGCTAAGACAAGTCTTGAAATCAAGCGTAAGGTCATTCAGCGCCATATCGATCAAGGGCTCTTCCCTTATACCAAGCGCTATCTAGGGACGTTGCACAATCACTTTTCGACGATTGGGGTTAATGGTATCAATGAAATGATTCGAAATTTCACCCATGATCGTGAAGACATTACAACGGATTGGGGCCATGCCTTTGCTTTGCGTTTCCTTGACCACATCCGTGATCAACTCGTTTGTTTCCAAGAAGAAACGAACCATATGTATAACCTAGAAGCAACGCCAGCAGAAGGGACGACGTACCGATTTGCGAAGGAAGATCGTAAGCGCTTCCCAGGTATCTTGCAAGCGGGTACCGATACGCATCCGTACTACACCAATTCGTCCCAGTTACCCGTGAACTTTACGGACGACCCATTTGAGGCTCTTGAACGTCAGGACGATTTGCAACGTAAGTATACGGGCGGCACGGTGTTGCACCTTTATATGAACGAAGCAGTGTCATCGGCTGAAGCTTGTCGCGATTTAGTTCGTCGTACGTTGACGCGTTTCCGTTTACCGTACATTACGGTGACGCCCACTTTCTCGATTTGTCCCAAGCACGGTTATCTGTCTGGCCGCCATGACTTCTGCCCGAAGTGTGACGCAGAACTCATGGCCAAAAAACGTGCGGCGGCTCAAAAAGATTAATTTTCATTGACTATCACAACGCGCATCTTGAGGAAAGATGCGCATGGAGACACATCATGACTGAAGTCACGAAAGACCAAGTGATCGACCTCAAAGACGAAGAACGTCAACCCTGCGAAGTGTGGACCCGTGTCATGGGATACCATCGCCCCGTACAGTCCTTCAATACGGGTAAGAAAGGTGAATTCGCAGAACGTGTTTGCTTTACCGAAAAGCGTGCTGCTGAACACGAAGAAAAGCCTCTTAAGAACGACTAAGGCATGACGCATACTTTTGAAGTGCCCGCAAGTGCCATTTGCATTGCGGGTTTAACGCCTTTTACGACGATCGACTATCCCAGTAAATTGTCGGCTGTGGCCTTTATTCAGGGCTGCCCTTGGCAATGCGTTTATTGTCAAAATGCTTGGATGCAGTCGCGTTCTTTTGATCCGACGCTTGAACATTCATCGTGGGAGGCGTTGGTCGCTTTATTGAAACGTCGACAAGGGCTACTCGATGCCGTGGTGTTTTCGGGCGGCGAACCTTGCTTAGATCCTGCGCTCCCGGCTGCCATCGCAGGGGTGCGTGAGTTGGGCTTTCAAGTGGGGCTTCATACGGGCGGCTCATACCCTGAGCGCCTCAAGAGCGTTTTGCCGTTTGTTGATTGGGTGGGGCTCGACGTGAAGGCTGTCCCCGATGACGACGCGCATTGGATAAAAATTTTGCGTGTGCCTGGCGCTTCAAAGAAGTGGTCTCAAAGCCTAGACCATCTGTTAGCGTCTGGTGTGGCTTTTGAGTGCCGTTCAACCGTGCATCCTGACTACTTTTCGGAGGCACAGCTTTTGGCTACGGGAGAGGCGCTTCGTCAGCGAGGGGTCGACACCTATGTCTTACAGATCTGCCGTAGACCCCCAGGGCAATGTTTCTCGCTTTTTGGTAGCGTGCTAGAAACGTGGCCTAATGGTGAGACGCTTGACGCACTGAAGGGGATGTTTAAAACCTTCTCGGTACGCCGTTCGTAATCTGTTCGACGTGAAAGCCGAAGGCGACTGGTGTTATTGTCATCTTTCGAAACGCATGAGATGACGGCGAGACGCCAGGATGTCCTGACTTGGCGGCGTTGCGATTTCGTCAAGTAAAGCTTGAAATTCTTCATGACTCAATTTTTTTGAAGAATGTTCTGAGTCTTGGAGTGCTTTTTTCTTTCAGAGGGCGTGTTGAGCGTCGCTTTGTCGTTTGATAAACGTCGGCGAATTGTTTGAGTGCGCATAGGTGCTCTTCGTTGATAACCAAATATTGATTATGCAACGTGATGATCGTTGAAGATCAACTCACCATGAAGATAACGGCACAAAAAAGGAGCAAGATCACTCGGATCCCACTCCTTTAATTTTTGGTTATGCGTTCAACCAGGAGAAGAAATTATTCTTCGCCTTCCCAGTCGTTAACGATTTCCTTGAAGTACGTGCCAGCGATGAACTTCGGCTTACGCACGGCTGGGATCTTAATGGCCTGGCCAGTGGACGGGTTGCGACCCGTACGCGGAGCGCTTTCAACAGCGCGGAAGGTACCGAAACCGATAAGGGTAACGGATTCGCCAGCGGTCACGGCGGACATGATTTCTTCGAAGACGCTAACGACGATGCGGTCGGCTTCAGCCTTGGAGATGCCATTGCGTTCGGCAACGCGATCGACGAGTTCAAGACGGTTCATTGAAAACTCCTGAGATATTTAACTCTGTCATTGGGAGGCATTCAGTATGCGCTCTACCAGCAGCAGAAAAGAAACGATGGTAATGAACAGACCATCAAGTATCAGTAGGAAAGGGCAAAGCCTAGAAAATCGCCTCTAACAGCCAATACTTAGACTGATGTATCCGATCGAGTAGCATTTTAGCGATGTCTTGCGCAAAGGTAAACCCTTGTAAAAACCCTGCCGTACAGATTAAACAAGCAATTTCAGTGTGATGAAAAGTAGCAGCAATGATACAATAATTACGCAACCGATTGATTTTTATGGAAATTTCTTCATCGTGTGTTCTTAACGCCCCTGTTAGAGGCGATACGACAAATCGTAATTGTCCAAAAATAACCTAGTGAAAACGATCTGTTGTTTTTAAACAAACAGATGGAAACCCTCTTAGGTATTTGCAGTAGTCTTGTGGTGGTTTCTTAGGGAAAGTTCGATACTACGACAGGGGTATTGGTAAGTGTTAAGAAGGCCTTATTCTTTGATCTTGAGACTTAAAGTCCCAAATGTGACGGGGTAAGGTGCCATGGGTGGTTTCTAGGACTGGGAAAGAGATGGCAGAATGAAATTGTCAAACGAAAGTTTGGCGTGATTCGGGCACGCGTATTAAACAAGTATCCGCATCCTTTGGTTGTTTGGTCAGCATCAGGGGTTAGTTTTGGTGCTGACCATTTTTTTGGTGCGCCCAGCGGCGCACGTGTGTTTATGTGGTGAAAGTCCACTGAC
>JAHHRH010000012.1 GCA_020025915.1 Sutterella sp. | reverse complement strand
AAACTGCCGATGTTCACACTTATCGGTTCGTTGAATTCTGATTTTTAAAGAACAATGCTTTGTAAAAGCACAGAATTTTGATCGTATCAGATCAAACATTCTTTGTCAAAAATAATTTCGTTATCGACTCAGCGTCGCAACGAAGGATTCGTATTAAACACCTTATTTTAAAATTTGTCAAGAGAAAATTTCAAAATACCGTAAACACGGTATACAAACTCACTTTTTGCTACAGAAAACCTCCTGATAGCCAAATTTCGTCCAATCCGTCACACGCATCGGATAAAGGATCCCTTTGAGATGATCACATTCGTGCTGAACCACTCGCGCATGTAATCCATCGACCACATGTTCAATCACACTGCCTTCCAAATCGAATCCACGATAGTGCACAGCGATAGGACGCGTCACCACACCGCGTAAATCTGGCACCGACAAACATCCTTCCCAGTGTTCGATGACTTCTTCACCCACGGGTTCAATCACAGGATTAATGAGTACCGTGCGCGGCACATGAAGGGCTCCCGTTGCACATTCACTCTCATACGTACCAAAACACACGATTTGCTTAGAGACACCGATCTGAGGCGCGGCAATCCCAATACCGCCTTCAGCGTCCATCGTATCCCACATATCGGCTACCAACAGATGGAGTTCTGGTGACTCAAAGTCGGTGACCGACAGTGCCTTTTGCATAAGGACAGGTTCGCCCATACGCATCACAGGTCTGATCATTTCAATTCCTTGATGGCTTCAGCCACAATATCAACCACGCCACTCACCGCTTTTTGTAACGACGACTCTAACGACGCAAAGTCAATTTCGTCAGCACATTCACCCATGCCTGCCGCATGGTTCACTGATACGCAGATCCCGGCATAAGGCAAATCGATTTCACGCGCCAACGCGCATTCTGGATAAAGCGTCATCCCGATCATGTCAGCACCATCTCGTTGCATACGACGCACTTCTGCGGCCGTTTCAAGTCTTGGTCCTTGCGTACAGGCGTAGACGCCTTCTCGGCGTACGTCTTTATTTAAACGATCCGCCGCATCAAGAAGCGCTCGACTCAACGCACGATCAAATGGCCACGTCATATCGACGTGCTTCATACCAAACTTTCCAAAGTCCTCGTAGTACGACACTTCGCGACCCCAGGTGTAATCAATGAGTTGGTCAGGCATTGCAATACGGCCTGGACCCATATCAGAAGCAATACCCCCAACCGTACCCACAGCAATCACCCCAGAAACACCCCGTTCTTTGAGTGCCCACAGGTTGGCGCGTGATGGCACACAATGAGGCGCAAACTCGTGCTTGACGCCATGGCGACGCAAAAAAAGAATCGGAGTTCCCTTTAACGTCCCTTCAATCAATGGCGCAGAAGGTTGTCCCCACGGCGTCTCCATCACGATTTCTCGACGATTTTCGATCACATCGTCATTAGTGAAGCCTGAACCCCCAATCAAAGCGAGCATGATTTCATCCTTCTAACTTAATTAAAAGAGAGACCCTTGTTCAGGGGCTTGCGGTTTAACCTGAGTAGCCTCTCTTTGGCTATCAGCTTCTTGACGATCTGTTTCTTGGGGCATAGTCGCTACTGTGTCGAAAGACTCAGCGCTAGGCTTTAGCATTGCCATCAAAGCCTCTTCATCCAAGATACGAATACCCAACGTCTGCGCTTTTTCTAGCTTTGAACCTGCCTCTGTCCCCGCCACCACAAAGTCGGTCTTTTTACTCACAGACCCAGACACTTTAGCGCCCGCGGCAATCAACAGATCTTTCGCCTCATCTCGCGAGAGTGTCGGCAACGTCCCTGTCAATACAAAGGTCTTACCTGCCACCAAAGAGGTCGCACCTTCCGTAAGCACTTCAACTGCTGGCCACATAACACCAGCTGCAATCAGCGCCTCAATGACGGTGCGGTTATGGGGCTCCTTAAAAAAGGCCACAATACTTTGTGCAATAATTTCGCCCACATCGTCGACTTGCATCAAAGCCGCTTCATCAGCCGCCTCAAGGCGGTCAAGCGTACGGAAATGTTGCGCAAGCGACAACGCGGTCGCCTCACCCACATGACGACACCCTAAGGCAAAAATAAATCGGGCAAAGGTCGTCTCTTTAGCCTTCGCTATATTCGCCAATAAATTTGACGCAGCCTTTGGACCCATGCGCTTAATAGGCTTAGCACCCTCAACTGTCGCATTGGTCGGAGCAATTAACACCTCGTGCGTCAGACTAAAAATGTCTGCTGGGCTCTTGACCAGACCTTCATCAACCAAGAGATTCACAATCTTTTCGCCCAAGCCATCAATTCCCATGGCACGACGAGAGGCAAAGTGTACAAGCGACAATTTCATCTGCGATGGACACACAAGGCCACCCGTACAGCGCGTATCTTTTTCTTCTTCGTCTCGAATGGTCGCTGAACCACAGACTGGGCAAACCGACGGCATCACAAAGGGTTCTGTACCCTCTGGTCGACGCTCATGCAACACACGTACGACTTCAGGAATCACATCCCCGGCACGACGCACAACCACGGTGTCACCCACACGCAAATCAAGACCAGCGATGTGGTCTTCGTTATGAAGCGTCGCATTCGAAACAGTCACGCCACCCACAAAAACAGGCTTCAAGCGAGCGACAGGGGTTAACTTACCCGTACGCCCCACCTGAATATCGATCGCCTCACAGATTGTGAGCGCTTCTTCGGGCGGGTATTTATGCGCACAAGCCCATCGGGGTTCACGGGCAATAAACCCAAGACGCTTTTGAAGTTCAAGGTCATCCACCTTATAAACCACGCCGTCAATGTCAAAGGGCAACGTCGGTCGAAGCGCTTCAATGTCATCATGAAAACGCGCCAAAGCTTCTGGCCCCATCACCGCACTATGTTCTTTGGCAACAGGGAACCCCAACGATTCTAGACGATTCAAGACTTCAGTTTGCGTGTGGGCAAAAGCGCCACCAGACACCTCACCCAAGGCATAGGCATAAAAACGTAACGAGCGCTTTGCTGTCACCGTCGGATCAAGTTGACGTAACGATCCCGCTGCGGCATTACGTGGGTTCACGAACAACTTTTGACCGAGTTCGGCTTGTCGGCGATTAAGTGCCTCAAAGTCTTCGCGATGCATGATCACTTCGCCACGTACTTCGAGCACATCGGGCACATCGCCATCAAGCTTTAAGGGAATCGAACGAACCGTACGTACATTAGCCGTGACATCTTCGCCAACTTGACCGTCACCTCGGGTAGCCGCTTGAACCAATACCCCTTTTTCGTAACGCAAATTGGCAGCCAATCCGTCAAACTTCAATTCACAGTCGTATTGAATCACTGGATCATCATCGGTCAAACCTAATTCGCTACGCACGCGTCGATCAAAAGCGATCGCACCTTCAGATGAAAAGTCCGTTTCGGTATGAATCGAAAGCATCGACACGGCATGCGTCACTTTCGCTAAGTCACTACGCACAGCCCCACCCACACGCGCCGTCGGACTTGCGGGGTTTTTCCACTCTGGATAAAGCGCTTCTAAGGCCTTCAGTTCATTGAAGGTACGGTCATATTCCGCATCAGGCACACTTGGAGCATCCAACACATAGTACTCATGATCCCACTTTTCAATTAAAGCAATGAGCTCACGCATACGCTCAGGCACCTTCGTGGGTTCAAGGGCTTTCGCCTTGGCTTCACCCGAAAAATCGTCATCCAAAAGGGAGGTTTCAGTCATGATGCTTTCTACAAAAAGCCCGCCGTCTGCATCGTGTCAGCACAGCGGGCAAAAATGAGAATGGTGAGGAATTAAGCCACTTTGGCTTGACAGGCACTACGTGAGAAGAGCAACTGTGCGCGTTCTGAACCAGGACGCACACCACTCATCGTCATCTGTAACGAGCGCGCTTCTATTTCATCTTGAAGCATCATGGCACCCAAGGCTTCAATACGATTACCCGCACAATCGACCCACACACCGTCTAAATGATTAGCAAAGTGGTTGGCAAGCTGGAAGAAACGCTTTAAGTCACCACGCGAGAGACTCGCCAAGGGCACATCAAACACGAGGCGCAAAGAAGCCATACCATCCGCGCCCGTTTCAAGGGTCATCACCGGTTCGCTCGACTTAGGATCCATTCGGTATTCCAGTCGTGCACTGCCACTCTTAAAGCCCGCCGCTTCACCTAACTTCACAAGTTGATCGTAAGTCAGCGTCTTGTCCGCTGACGGGATGATCTTGAGTTCAAGCATCTTGTCGTAATACGCTACAAAGCGAGAAATCTGCGTTGCGGTAGCAATCACCTGAGCCATATCAGCAGACATACGGACATCAACATCATTTTGCGCCGCCGCTTGCTCGAGCACCTGCAAGAAGCTCGATGCCATCACTTCGTCAAGCACAGCTGCACGATTGGCAACCACTAGCGTCGCAATCAAGTGCATCGCATCACCCACAAGCGTATTCTCTGGGTAAACTTGATAGTAAAGCCCGTCATCCTTGGCCTTCGCCCAAAGACTGACCGGTAACGGTAACGACAATTCGCTCACCTGACGAATCAATGAATCAATCGCACCATAAGGGAAGACCTTCCCTTCATAGGGCGTAATATCAAGAATCCACTGAATACCACGATCGACTGGTGGTTCCTTCGTACCGATCGTACGACGACTCATAAAGCTACTTTCGTCTAAAGTGCCTTTGATTTCGACCATCGTTTTCTTCCCCAGTTCTTCATAAACAGGGGGAATATCTGAAGGCTGTTCGTCAGGTTGCATCTCAACCGTCAGTTCAGGCTCACCCACTGACGTATCGGTCTTGGACATCTCAGTATCTAACTGAGGTTCTTGACGAGGTATTGGTTCTTCCTCCTTTAAAACATCCTTAATAAAGGTCTCATGTTTTAGAGGGGTTTTACGGCTCTCACGCAAACGACGTTCTTCACGAAGAGAACGCCAAAAGAAGAAAGCGATGACCGCAAGGGCGGCCACAATAAGAATGATCTGAGTTTCACTCATAGAAATTAGGTATCCGACGTGTTGTCAACACTCACAGGGAGTCGATCTTATGATTGTACGCACTTTTTAGGCGCCTGCGATGCGAACGGCATTTTCGACATCCACACTGACCACTCGACTCACCCCCGCTTCTTTCATGGTCACCCCAATCAAAGCCCCGGCAAATTCCATCGTCACGCGATGGTGCGTAATCATCAAGAACTGGGTTTCTTGAGACATGGTACGACATAAGCCCGCAAGGCGCGCCTGATTTGCTTCATCAAGCGGCGCATCCACTTCGTCCAAAAGACAAAATGGTGCGGGGTTCAACTTAAAGATCGCAAAAACCAAAGCGGTAGCCGTCAAAGCTTGTTCGCCGCCAGACAAAAGCTTGACCCCAGCGTTCTTTTTGCCGGGCGGCTGTGCTTTGACTTCAACACCAGCAGCAAGCACATCGTCGCCCGTCATCACCAGTTCCGCATGACCACCTCCGAAGAGGTCCGCAAACGTTTGACCAAAATAGCCGTTCACCTCATCGAACGTTGCTTTGAGTCGCTCTCTGGTTTCTGCATCAATCTTTCGAATCGCAGCTTCCAGCGTTTCAATCCCTTTTTCAAGGTCTTCAACCTGACGTGCCGTGGCTTCTAGCGTCCGTTTGACAGCCTCTAAATGTTCAAGCGCTGCATGGTTAACCGCCCCTAAGCCAGCGATCTCACTAATCAAACGAAGGACTTTAGCTCTAACACTTTGGGCTTTTTGTGGTCGCGCGGCGGCAACTTCGGCTAACGCTTGACGATCAGCATTGAGTTCCAATAAGCGATCGTCAAACTGCGTACGAAGGCTCTCTTTCATTTGGCGTTCAACGCGCTTCACCCCTAAAGCTTCGGTCATTGGCATCACCAAAGACTGCGCTTCGGCATGTGCGGCTTGTATCGTGGTCAACGCAAGACGCGCTTTTTCAGTCGCATCCCTTTTATCCCGATAGTCAACTTCAGCCTTTTGAAGGGCTTCAAGCGCTTCCATTTGGTTTGAGCTTTCAATCGCTACCTTTGTTGTTGCAATGATTTCGTTAGCCAAAGCAATGCGCGATTCTTCACGACGAATGTCTTCATTCAGAGCAGCATCGCTTTGTTCGAGCAGTCGACGTGCATCTTTAAGCTGACTTTCTTTAAGTCGCGCCATCTCACCCTGGTGCTTTAATGTCGTCAAAGCGGTTTGTTTCGCTTTAAAAGCGTCTTCCGTCCGCTTGGCTTCAGCCAAAATGCTCGCCATTTCGCGTGCGACTTTTTCGGCGGTTTCTTCCGCCTCATCAGCAAATTCATTAGCTTCTTCAGCTAACGCAGCCGCTTCTTCGCATTCCTCTTCAAGTTCATCTCGGCTACGCTTTAGATCAGCCAAACGTTGTTGGTAGGCCGTCAAACGTTCTTCTTGGGTTTTAAGATCCACGCGTATCTGATTGACCGCTTGCTCGGCTTGGCGTGCGTGCTCTGAGGCAACTTTCACTTCACGTGCGGTGCTTTCAGCCTTCATCTGTCCCGCTTGACGCGCTTTGTCTAAGCCATCGAGTTGATCTTCAAGCGCATAGAGGCGCTCACGCACCTCAGCAATCTCTTGCTGGCGTGAGAGTAGCGAGAGACTCGGATCATCAGCCGCCCAAATCGCCAAAGTCGCTCGGGTCAAACGATCCCCTTTGGGTGTCACTAACATCGCGCCTTGCGGTAATGCGTGACGTAGTCGTAACCCCGTTGCTAAATCATCCACGCAATAAACACCATGCAACCGGTCTGCCAAAGCACGACCCAAATCCGCGTCACGCACCTTCACAAAACTCAATAATGGCGCTAAAGAGATGCCTGACACGTTCAAGGCTTGAGGTACATCGGTAGGTTCCCCTTTTTCGACAAAACCCAAAAGGGCTGGCGGACGTTGCCCCTCATAGCCTTTCGCCGTTTCTAAAAAACGTAAACACTTGGCCGCTGCGTGCGACCCTAAGACTGCTTCTGCCGCGGTCACCCAGCGAGGATCTGTATCAAGCCCTTCAGCTAAACGAGGCAGACCATCTAGCCCTTCTTTAGCTTCAAAGTCCGACAACTTGCCACCGGCTTCCGCTTTCTTTTGAATAGCTTCAAGCGCATCTAATTTAGCCGCCGCTTCTTTTTGTTGCGCTAGCGCCGAAAAATAGGCTTCATGATGACGATCGCGCGCCGCAGAGGCATCCTCCGCTTCAATGGTCGCCATCTCGAGCTTGGCACGCGCCTCTTCAGCAAAAACTAAACCTTCATCCAAATCGAGTTTTAAGCGTTCGAGCTCTTTCGTGTCCGGTGCTTCTAACCCACTTTGGGTTTGAGTGACTCGCATCAAACGCTGTCTGCAATCGGTCGCACGTTTAACGGCTGCCTCAGCTTTCGTGACGGCCACTTTGGCTTGCGATTTAGCATCCGCTTCGGCACGTCGTGCTGTCGTTGCACGCGCATTCGCTTCTGTCCACGCGTCTTCGGCCTCATACATGACTTCTTCTGTAGCGGCGAGACGCTCATCAAAGTCATCAAGCGCGACTTCAAGTTCACGCAACTCCGTCGCATTACGCGCCATGACGGCTTGATTGGTCTGTAACGCATCCTTTTTGGCAGCAATGGTAATGGACGCTTTTTGGATTTCAGCTTCAGCAGATTGGCGTTGCTCTTGACGACGCTTGATTTCGGCCTCAGCGGTTGTCAACTTCTTTTCAGCTTCTCGCAAAGCCATATTCGCGACCGACTCAAGGTTTTCTGCTTCACGAACGGCCGTTTCTAAAGCAGGCATGCCTTGCGCAGCATGCGTTGCTTCCGCTTTCTTGGTTTCGATTTCCGCTTCGCCTTTAGCAATCTCAGCATCGAGTTTCTTCAGGGTCTCGTGCACTTCGGCATATTGAATCCAATACCAAAGGGCTTCAGCGGCATTTTTTTCTTCAGTTAACGCCTGCCAACGACGTGCCACTTCTGCTTCAGCCTCTAGGCGCGTCGCCTCTTCTTGCTTCACCACTTGCATGTCGCGAACGCGCTCTAGATTGCCGCGTGTTTGATTCAGGAGCGACTCGGTTTCTTTGCGTCGCTCTCTATAGAGCGATACGCCAGCAGCCTCTTCTAAATAAACACGCATTTCTTCAGGACGAGCACGAATAAAGTTGGAGATCATGCCCTGAGAAATAATGGCGTAACTACGAGGCCCAAGCCCCGTGCCTAAAAAAATCTCTTGAACGTCACGACGACGAACTTGTTGGTGATTAATAAAGTAAGATGAATGGCCGTCTGACGTCACCACACGCTTAACACTTAATTCAGCGTAATCAGCCCATGGCCCTTTTAAACGACCATCGTCATTTTGCAGGATCAGTTCAACACTCGCTCGGCCCATCGGTTGACGAGAAGAAGACCCCGCAAAGATCAGCTCTTTCATTGAGGCCGATCCGCGTAATTCGGAGACGCGTGCTTCCCCTAGCACCCAACGCACCGCATCAATGATGTTGGATTTGCCGCACCCATTAGGGCCAACAATCCCCACCACAGGATGAATGAGTTCAATTAGTGCAGGATCAGCAAAACTTTTAAAGCCTGCCAACTTAATTTGACGTAAACGCAAAAGTGGTCTCCCGAGAATCTACCGAGCCATGATTATTTTTTTGATCCCTCAGTTTAATGGATGCGATCGTTTTACACACGCTTCATTCGGCGCGATCTTGATCGTCTTTCACAACAGTACTAGGTGGATACACTTATAATATTGATCAACTTTGCCAATCAGATCAACGCGCTATGCGGTCTGCCTGGCTTTATTGATGATTGTCCCATTCAACGAAAGCGCACTACGCCCTGACGTTGACTCTTTTTTAATCGGAAGATTCCATGTACGAAATTGCCCCGTTGCTTGATGATCCCATTCACAACCTCAAGACCGTCCGCGATGTGTTCCGCTGGGCTATCACGGAAATGGAAAATGCCGACATCTCCTACGGTCATGGTTCACCTGACAGCTGGGAAGAAGCCTCCTTTTTGATTTGCCGCGGTTTGAAGTTGCCGTTTGAACATTTTGAAACTTTCTTAGACTCCGCGCTCACACACAATGAATTGACGCGCCTCGTGCATCTCATTGACCGCCGTGTTCACGAAAAAGTGCCAACCGCCTACCTTTTACGCGAAGCTTGGCTCACCGAACACCGCTTCTACATTGACGAACGCGCTTTGATTCCGCGCTCTTTTATTGCTGAACTGCTTGAAGAAGATCTTGCCCCTTGGATTGAGGACCCATGGAGTATCGGTAGTGTGCTTGACCTTTGTACAGGATCTGGTTGTTTAGCCATTCTTGCGCAAGGCACCTTCCCTGATGCGAAGGTAACGGGTTCTGACCTTTCGCCTGATGCCCTTGAAGTGGCCAAGATCAATCGCCGAGACTACGGCATGGAAGAGTCGCTCGAACTCGTTCAAGGGGACCTTTTTGAAAACCTTCAAGGTCGCACGTTTGACCTCATTATTTCGAACCCACCATACGTCACCGACGCAAGCATGGAAACATTACCAAGCGAATATCGTCACGAACCCTCGATGGCCTTGGGTGCTGGGGTCGACGGTATGGACGTTGTGCGCCGTATGCTCCCTGAAGCTAGTGCCCACTTGAATGAAGGCGGCATGATCGTGGTTGAAGTAGGCGATGAAGCCGAAGCGGTTGAAGCCACCTTCCCTGGTCTTGAACTCACTTGGCTCACCACGTCTGGTGGCGACGATCAAGTCTTCTTAGTCACGAAAGAAGCGCTTGACGCTTACTTTGCTTAAGCCACCTAACGCCATCACAACCTATGTTGCGTTTATTAAATCTTTCGCTCGCGCGAGGCACGCGTATTCTTTATCGTCAGGCGACGCTCACCACGTCGCCAGGTGAACGTATCGGTTTAGTGGGTCCCAATGGCTGTGGTAAGTCCACGCTCTTTGCAGCCATTTTAGGAGACCTCACGCCTGAAGATGGTGACCTTGAAACGCCGCCACAGGATCGCATTGCGCATGTCGCCCAGAGTTTTACGGGTGAGAATCTCCCGGCCGTTGACTTTGTGTTGGCGGGGCACGCCCCCTTGATGGCAGCGCGCGCCGCCCTCGCTCAAGCTGAAAGCTCTGGCGACGATATGCGTCTTGCACAGGCGCACGCCAACCTTGCTGAATTGAACGAAGGCGCGATCGTTGCGCAAGCCCGAACAATTCTCGCGGGACTTGGCTTTAGCCAAGCCGATACTGATCGTCCTGTTTTTGACTTTTCGGGCGGTTGGCGCAACCGTATTGCGCTCGCACGCGCTTTGATGTGCCCGGCTGACCTTTTGCTTCTTGACGAACCCACAAACCACTTGGACATTGATTCGTTGATTTGGCTCGAAAACTGGTTACATCGTGTCGAAGCAACTGTTGTCATTATTTCGCATGACCGCGAATTTTTAGACCGTAGTATCAATACCATTTGGTCGATTGAGGACGGAACGATCTGCCGCTACGCCGGCAACTATTCGAGTTTTGAAGATCAACGTATCGAAAAACTCCGCTTACAAGATGCCGCAGCTCGTGCCTATGAGCGCGAAGCGTCACACTTAACAAGCTTTATTGAACGCTTCCGTGCCAAAGCCACCAAAGCACGCCAAGCTCAATCCCGTATCAAGATGCTCGAAAAACTCAAAGCGGTTGAACCTGTTCGCGCCAAACGCGAATGGCGTTTTGAGTTTCCAAAACCCGTACGTCTTCCTGAGCATTTGGTAGACACCGAAAACCTGCGATTGGGCTATGGTGACCGAACGATCATCGATCGCGTCACACTTTGCATTCGCTCGGGCGAACGCTACGGGATTCTTGGGGTCAATGGCGCAGGTAAGTCCACGTTAGTCAAAGGCATCGTCGGCGACTTGGCACCCATGAGCGGTGAACTTCGACGCGGCCAGGGGCTAGAAATCGGTTACTTTGCTCAGCACCAGCTTGATCAATTGCGTCCCGATGAAACGCCCTTAGAACATATGCGCCGCCTTGCGCCTGACGTTCGTGAGCAAGAATTGCGTGACTACTTAGGCATTTATCGATTCTCAGGCGATTTTGCGTCCGCTTTAGTGGGACCCATGTCGGGTGGCGAAAAAGCCCGTTTAGCGTTAGCGCTCTTAGCGTGGAAAAAGCCCAATCTCTTAGTGCTTGACGAACCGACCAACCATCTCGACATGGAAACGCGTGAAGCCCTCACCATGGCCTTGTCAACCTATGAAGGAGCCGTGTTGATCGTCTCACATGACCGTCACTTGTTACGTGCGACGACCGAGCAACTGATTCTTGTCCATGATGGTGTTGTGCAACCCTATGACGGTGACCTTGACGACTATGCTCAGTTGGTGTTGGAGCATCGCCGTACGACGGTCGCTGCCGAGAAAGCGGCTGCTCAAATAGACAAAGAGCCCAACATCAATCGTAAAGAAGTTCGTCGCCAAGAAGCTCAAGAACGTCAACGACTTGCTGCGCTACGTAAGCCCCTTCAAAAGGAACTTGCTAAAGTTGAAAAACAGTTGGCCGAAAAGAATGCCGAACTTAAGACGCTATCAGAGCGTTTAGCGGACAGCGACTTCTATACGTCAACAGACCAAGAAGAAGTGGCTCGAGTCTTACGAGAGCATGGCGAATTAAAGCCTATCGTTGAAGCACTCGAAATGCGCTGGCTCGAACTCTCAGAAGAAATCGAAACCGTCGCCAAAACAAATCAAGCTTGACCACAATGCGGACAGAGGTTGGCCTTACGCTTGTAAGGTTTGACTTTGAACACCAGGCATGGTTGGCCATCTGAGTCGTGTGCCTCTTTTTCGATATCTTCGATAACGATGCTGTGGGCAGAAAGGAATTGCTTAATTACAGTAATGAACGTAGCCATGGTTTTGGTGAGTTGTTGTGTGTGGAAACTTAACAATACCCAATTCCATGGCTATTTGCTTTTCTGGATATGGGGCCTGCCCCAAACCCTGCGTTCGCCGTCACGTGACTCGGGAGGCTGCCCTAAGTTTGAGCTTATGGCTACCTCCCAAATCAAAGGCTGTTGCGCCTCCCGAGACTCGCCCTGGTTACTAAGCCCTACTGTTTTTCATCAGGTAGACTTATTAGGTTAGGCACGAGGGCTCATTTATTTCGACTCTATCTAATTATCCTTAGGATTGATTCTCTAGCAAGCCTTTAATCTCAATCCCCTTTGAGGTATTACCTTTCGATTGCTTCAAAAATCAGTGACACTACCTTTAACGCATGGCCAACAACACATTCCTTTTCCTCACAACAGGCCATCCGTGAAGGAGTCATCATGCATAAGCGCACTTTTCTTCGTTCGTTAGTTGCTCTCTCTGCGATTGGTAGCCTCAGCCTACTCACAGCCTGTGGCGAATCTGCGTCGTCTTCTGTCAAAGTCGGCGTCACAGCTGGCCCTCATGCAGCAATTGTCACAGCTGCCGCTGACGTCGCAGCGAAACGCGGTCTCAAGGTCGAAGTCATCGAGTTTACGGATTATGTGACACCGAATACGGCACTCAACGACGGTGCGCTTGATTTAGCGGTTTATCAGCATGAGCCCTTCTTGAATAACTTCAACGAACGTCAAAAAACCAAGCTCGTGAACGTGGCCGACGCGGTCGTGCAACCCATGGGCTTTTATTCGAACAAGGTGCATAACCTCAAGGATGTGCAATCAGGTAGCCTCTTTGCGATCCCGAACGACCCCACGAATAGCGGCCGTGCGCTCCTTCTTTTGCAAGCCTCAGGCCTTATTACGCTCAAAGACGATAAAGGCGCTGAAGCCACATTGGACGACATCGTGAAGAATCCGAAAAACATCAAGATTCGTGAACTCGAGGCCGCGCAATTGCCGCGTAGCCTCGATGACGCAACGGTGGCCGTGATCCCGATGAACTACGTGATTAGCGCCGGTCTCTCGCCCGAAAAACAAGGTTTCTACTTTGAGTCGATTGACGCCCCCTTTGCTTTGATCGTGATTGCTGCGCGTGAAAACAATCAGAGCGATGCCAAGGTCAAGACCTTTATCGAAGCCTATCGTTCGCCAGAGGTCAAGGCGTTTGTCGAAAAAACATTTAATGGAACGATCAAAACGAGTTGGTAACCCAACAGCATGGGTGACTGATTCAGCTTTTTCTTGACACCTTCTCTTAGGCGGCTCGGGACTCAGGTCTCGAGCCGCTTGCCTTTTGACTTTGGCCCAAAAGAAGTCTTTACCAATTAGACGCAAGGTTTTAAAATTTGGTGTGTCTTCTTTCAAAGAACCACTGTTGTTGATAGAACTCGTACGCCGCAAACCTCTCTTTTCAAAAAGGAGATAAGGCATACAAACTTTTCGGACATGCAGTAAGATTGTCCTATGCGAACATCTACTCCTTCTTACATCGTCGAACTACCGCTTCGAGTTAACGATCAACAAGATCGTTTTCTCAACAAAGCATTTGAGTTTGGACGAACGCTTTACAACGCAACGCTCGGGACTGCTCTCGGGCGTTTGCAGAGTATGCGCAAGCACGATCACGGTGAACTTGCAAACAAGTTATTGCAGATCGGCGGAAGGATCAATATTGAGAAAAACAGTTATCTCTCCTTTCAACGGAATTTTGGCAAATCTACGACAAAGGCGGGCACTGGTATGTTCTTTGAACATCTTAAACGCAAGGCTGTAAGTGCTGGCGGTAAGGTGAACGAACTCAATGCCTATCTCTTGAAAATGTCGCAGTACGATCCACCAACGAATACGTACACCAAGAAGCTGTTAAAGGTGAGATGGCATCGCTACACGCTCGTGCAACGAGATGTCATGAGTGCTTTCTTAGCGTGTTATGCAACTGAAAAAGGACATGACCAAGCCCTCCTTCTTAGGAAGTGGACGACTGCGGAAGCGCTGTTGAGCGGTAGTGGTCTATGTCGTAAAGAACCTCGTAACGACCAAAAAGATTCTTAACTTGTTTAAGAATCTTGGAGACTCACGATACGGTAGGTGAAAGTCTATCGGAACGGATAAGAGGTCTACCGCGAATACTATGTGCAGGAAGTGACGTTCTCGGGATAAAGTCGAAAGCCCAGTCCCTAGAAAGAGCTAACTGTCGGTCATAGTGAATCCTTTGGTTTTAACCAGGGGAGCTTCAATGAAGTTTCAGTACTCGAAGAAGTACTTCATGCTTCGGCCTTTTGGCTCCAAGCATCGCTCTAGGAAATTGAGGAAGGGAAAAGAAATGCAAATTGAAAAGGAATGGCTTCATGCAACCCTCAATGACGCTTGTGAAGCGCTTCAGGATGCGCTCAACAAGGTCGAGGATGGCGATCAAGAAGATGCCCTTGAAGTTCTCAACCATGATCTTGTTCATGTCTATGCCAAGCTCAATTACGCGGTCAATACCGCTCGCTTGGGGCCAGCTGCGCTTAATGCGCTTTCTGAAGACGAACTCATTGGTTGGCCTGCTCGTATGCCGTTTCTCACCTTAGACGAACTCGAAACCATCGGTGACGAAGAAGAGTTCGACGAAGACGATGAAGACGATGAAGCTGTGCCAGCCAATAACAGTAAAGCCTGATTGCGACCGTTTGCAAGGCCAATAGACCCAAAGCGCCAACTTATCAAAGTTGACGCTTTTGTCGTTTTTAAAGGTCTCTCAAAAGCCCTCAAGCCAGATTAATCACTGCGTCCAGATCGCAACTCGGAAAGTCGCCATCCCATAGTGAACATCAAACCAAAGTAAATCACAGCGGCCGCAGCAACCATACCCAAGACCCCGCCTGAGCGCATCATCCAGGGCATCGTAGTCCACGTGACAAAGGTCTGCCCCCAGGCCAAGGCCACTCCCATGACCACTGTGGCTAGAAGAATACGGCCTAGTGCTTTGGTCCAGCCTGCAAGCGGCTGATAGATCCCTCGACGACGAAGAATCACCAATAATGTTCCGGCATTAAAGACACTCCCAACCCCCACAGACAAGGCAAGCCCTGCGTGTGAAAAAAGAGGCACTGACACGAGGTTCACCAACTGCACCACGACCAAGCTCCAAAAGGCCACCTTGACCGGCGTACGGATATCTTTTCGGGCATAAAAAGCGGGCGCAACGATTTTGAGTGCAATGAGACCAATCAATCCGACCGAATACCCAACCACTGCTAACGCTGTTTGCGACACGTCGTAGGGCGTAAAGTTGCGTCCCTGAAAAAGAAATGACACTAGCGCTTCGCTTGTTAACCATAGACCTACGGCAGCAGGAATGCCGACCAACATCACCAATCGCAAACCACGATCTAAAAGCGTGTTATAGCGTGCCATATCGCCCTTAGCATAAGCGCTCGAAAGCCCAGGCAATAAGACTGTACCCAAAGCCACGCCCAACAAGGCCGTTGGAAATTCCATCAGGCGGTCAGCAAAATTCAACCACGTCACAGCACCGTGCCCTAAGTGCGAAGCGATATTGGTGTTGATCAAAATCGAAAGCTGCGCGACCCCTACCCCAAAGAGGGCAGGCACCATGAGCTTCAAAACACGACGAACGTCCGTATCTCCTAAGCTCGCCTTGAGGCCAGCCGGTCGAATCACAATCCCTAAACGACATAACGCCAAGTACTGTGTACCTAGCTGTAAAACGCCCCCTACGATCACAGCGACGGCTAATGCCCAAATAGGTTCCTCTAAGCGCGGAGCTAGCCACAATGTACACCCAATAAAAGAGAGATTCAAAAGCACTGGGGTAGCCGCTGGAATCGCAAAACGCTTCCATGTATTAAGAACCGATGCAGCTAAAGCCGTCAAGGCCATAAAGGCGATATACGGAAACATAAAGCGCGTTAAGGCAGTCGCCAAGTCAAAGGCCTCAGGATCTGAAGACAGACCGCTCGCAATCGCCCAAACCAACAATGGCGCCACTAAGACCCCTAAGACACTTGCCGCAAAGACGGCGAGCGCTAAAACGGTAAAGACATGATCGATAAAAGTACGATCAGTGCCATCTTCTCTTGCCTTCACGTCAGCGAGCATCGGCACGAAAGCTTGCTGAAAAGCACCTTCAGCAAAAAGACGACGTAACATATTAGGCAAACGGAACGCCACGTAGAATGCGTCAGTTTCGGCAGATGCCCCAAAAATACGCGCAATCAGCATGTCACGTATCACGCCGGTGACGCGACTCACCAACGTAAGCCCTGAAACAGTGGCTGCAGACTTCAGAAGTGACATGGGACAGTTCCTCAAAATGAAAAATCGCAAAAAATTCTACTAGAAAACACGCTTTCACTTCGGAAATTTGATATAGTTGAGGGCTTTTCGGAGTCATGCAAAAATTCACCTTGCGTTTTTGCGTCTTTTTGATGCCCCAACCTCAATCAGACAATACTCGCAAGTTTTGCTCAACACTTCGGGAATCACGATATCTTTGGTGTCTCGCGCAACCGCGATGCACTTTCCCCGCCTCAAGCGGAGGTTATGCAGCGGCGTCCGGACAGCGCACTTAAGCGCGCCACGGGAACACCGGGATCAGGCATCTTTCAAGTGAGAGATATCTCCTCTGGACGCCAACTGTTTAATTAATAGGCAAGGAATTTATACAAAATGGCCAATACCAAGCAAGCTCGCAAGCGCGCCCGTCAGATGGTTGTGCGCAACATGCACCTCTCGGCTCAGCGTAGCCAGTTCCGCACCGCTATCAAGGCTGTGCGTAAGCTCATCGTCGCCGGCGACAAGGCCGCCGCTCAGGAAGCCTTCAAGAAGGCTGAATCCACGATCGACGCTATGGCTCGCAAGGGCGTTCTTCACGCCAACGCTGCTGCTCGTCATAAGAGCCGTCTTTCCGCTTCCATCAAGGCTATGGCCTAATCGGAACGTCGGTTGACGAATCAAAAAAGCGCACCCATCACGGTGCGCTTTTTTATTGCCTATTCATCGAAGCATTCGGTCACCCTGAGGACGGCATCCATCACGCCGTCCACCCACGCGCTCTGTACTTAACTCACCGCACCTTGAGGTAACACATAAAAGAGTACCGAGAAAAACTGCAATGCTGTACCGCCCAACACAAAGAGATGCCAAATCGCGTGATTATAGGGGATACGCTCCCACAAATAAAAGATCACACCCAACGAATAGACCACACCACCAGAAGCCAGTAACCACAAGCCAGCTGTAGGTAATGCGGCAATCAAAGGCTTCATCACCAACACTACACACCAGCCGAGCAACAAATAGAGTAAGCAGTTAAGCCACTCAGCACGCTTTAACAAAATCGGCTGCAGAATCACACCCGCAATGGCAATTGTCCAAACCGCAATACAAAGAATGGTGCCCGTCATCCCTTCGAGCGTCACCAAACAAAAGGGCGTATAAGACCCCGCAATCATGACATAAATCGCACTATGGTCCAACATCTGCAAAATGCGTTTTGCCTTGAGGTTAGGAATCGCATGGTAGAGGGTCGAGGCCGTATAAAGAAAGATCATCGAACCCCCAAAGACAGCTGCTGCTGTAATGGTGACCGCATTAGATGAACCAACCGTTACATAGAGCATCGCAATCAAGCCAACAACGCTCAAAAGGGCAGCAATCCCGTGGGTTACGGCGTTGGCAATTTCTTCTGCCACAGAGTAGCTACCTAAAGCGGCAACAGGCGGTTGAGTTGGCATCTTTGAGTCCTTTAATGATGATGGTGAAACGACCTTGTATTTTGAAGTCAATATTGCCTGATTAAGAGCCCCAAAACTGAGAACTTATCCGAAATTTTGTAAACGTAAGTGAACCGTAAAAATAGATAAACCGCTGAAGGTACCAAATACACTTCAGCGGTCTTATCAGATTCTCGTTTTAGGACTATCCTAAGATCACAGGTTCCATCGTCAAAGTCACACCAAAGCGCTTCTTGACGGCTTGAATGATCTCTTCTGCGAGCGCCAAAACTGCTTCGCCCGTCGCCCCATCGCGATTAACCAAGATGAGCGCATGATGGTCATAGACACCCAACGTGCCTGACACATACCCTTTATAGCCCGCAGCTTCGATAAGCCAAGCGGCTGCTAATTTCATTCGACCACCACCCAAACGATAATAGACAAGGCTTGGATGATCGGTCAGCAATTCATGCCAGTGAACTTTCGAAATAATCGGGTTCGTAAAGAAGGATCCAGCATTACCTAAAACCTTAGGATCAGGCAACTTACGCGCACGCACCGTTCGAACAATCTCAGAGAGTTCTGAAGCGGTTACCGTGCTTGGTGTCAAACCACGGGCTTCCAATTCCATTTCGAGGTCTTTGTACCCCGTCACAGCGGTCCAAACGCAAGGCAAACGTAAAGTCGCGGAGAGCACCACAAACGATTGCCCTGCTTCGGTCTTCATAATGCTATGACGATACCTAAAGTCACACTCTTCAACAAACAAGACACGCACCACTTTTTGCACACGGTCATAGACCGTAATCGACGCGAGGCGTTCAGCAAGTTCTACCCCATAAGCCCCGATGTTTTGAACCACTGCACCACCCACGGTTCCGGGAATCGCTGAGAGGTTTTCTAAGCCCCCTAAGCCCGCTTGCAACGTGCGACGCACGATATCGTCAAAGATTTCGCCAGCCCCACATTTCACAAGGACATCCCCATTGGGCGCTGCGGCCACTTCATAGCCCTTGAAAGCGATTTTGATCACCAGACCTTTGACATGGGACATGGCAATCGTGTTAGCGCCTGCTCCTAAAAAGTGAACAGGCCAATCATTGGCTGTCGCTTCAGCTAAAAGGCCTTCGAGTTCGTCGAGTGTCGACGCTTCGGCAAAATAATCGGCTTTTGCCTGTGTACCGAAAGTCGTTAACCCATCGAGTGGGTAATGTGCTTGCATCGTAGGATTCATAATCGTGTCGGCTGTCGCGAGCCGCTCCTTGGTTGTTCTTCTGATTTTTATTATAGGCACAAGGTCACAATTCACCCAAATTACCTACCTGTCACCGCAAAAATGCGTGACAAAACAAGCGTTTTCTTGACAAGCGATCGCGAATGCGATAGATGTTATCTTTTATCCTAAGTACTCATTGGAGAACACCCATGCCGTCATTTGACATCGAAGTCAAAGCCGATGCCGTCGAACTTCGTAACGCTGTCGATCAAGCTCAAAAAGAAATCGGTACTCGCTACGACTTCCGTGGCACGCCGGCCAAAGTCGAACAAAAAGATCTCGAACTTTATCTTGTTGGTGAAAGCGACTTTCAGTTGCGTCAGGTGCGCGACGTGCTGATCAATAAGCTCGCCAAGCGTAATATTGACGTTCGTTTTCTTGACGAATCCAAAGCGCCTGAAAAGGTTGGTGGCGACTGCTTGAAGCAGACCATCGTCGTCAAAGAAGGCGTCTCTCGCGAACTTGGTAAGACCATTCAGGGCATCATCAAGAACGCCAAGGCACTCAAACTCACGGCCGCCATTCAGGGTGACATCGTGCGCGTCTCGGGCGCGAAGCGTGATGCCTTACAGGAAGCCATTGCGCTCCTCAAAAAGGAAGTCAAAGAAGTCCCACTTAACTTCACGAACTTCCGCGCTTAATCAAGTAGACTGTCTCGAGCGCAATTAACCAAAAATCAAAAGACCGCCGTGAATTTTCGCTTTCACAGCGGTCTTTTCTTGGTGCCTAATCGAGGGCTTTAGAGGGTCTGAAGTTTTGCTATCACCTGCTTTTCTATGGCATCAGCGGTGAGCCCTAAACTTGCCATCAATTCGTCTTGCGTTCCTTGCTCCACAAAGTGGTCTGGTAATCCAAAGCGCATGACGGGCTTCAGTACCCCATGATCAGCGAGCACTTCTAAAACCGCGCTACAAGCTCCTCCCATTAACATGCCTTCTTCAGCGCAGACCAACAAGTCATGGGTCTTGGCTGCTTCAAGGATCGCTTCTTCATCAATGGGTTTTACAAAACGCATGTCAAGCAACGTGCTATCGAGCTTTTCAGCAACGGGGGCTAACACATTGGTCATGCTACCAAACCCCAGGAACGCAACACGTTGCCCCTTGCGTAGCGTTCGCGCCTTACCGACTTCAACCGTTTCGTTCGTTGCAGTCACTTCGACACCCGGCCCACGACCACGCGGATAACGTACCGACGCGGGCGAATTAAGACCATAGGCCGTATTCAACATCAGTCGGCATTCATTTTCGTCAGAAGGCGTCATCACAGTCATGTTGGGCACGGTGCGCAATAACGCAATGTCAAAGAACCCATGGTGCGTCGCACCGTCAGCCCCCACTAAGCCCCCACGGTCAATCGCAAACATGACCGGCAGATTCTGCAAGGCCACATCATGAATGAGCTGATCCATCGCACGCTGTAAGAAGGTCGAATAGATAGCAACCACAGGCTTAATGCCTTCACAAGCTAAGCCAGCGGCATACGTCACCGCATGCTGCTCAGCAATGGCCACGTCACGATAGCGTTCCGGGAATCGACGTTCGTATTCAACCAAGCCTGAGCCTTCACGCATGGCTGGCGTAATACCATAAAGACGCGAATCAGCCGCAGCCGTATCACAAATCCAACGACCGAAGACCTCCGTATAGGTAGGTTTACTGGGTTTAGGCACGGGCAAACCTAAAAGCGGATCAAATGGACCGACACCATGGTAAGCGGTCGGATCCATTTCAGCAGGTTCATAGCCCTTACCTTTTTGGGTCGCGACATGTAGCACACATGGGCGATTCAACTGTCGGATGTTCTTCAAAACCTCAATGAGGCCATGCAGATCATGCCCGTCAACTGGCCCATAGTAATTGATGTCATAGCTCGAGAAAATCCCCGAGGGTGGGCTCACGAAATTGATCGCCTGCTTTTCCATGCGCTTAGCGATATCCCAAAGCCCAGGTACAGGCTTCAAGACACGTTTAGAAATTTCGCGTGCACAGGTATAAGCACGTGTAGAGACAATACGTGCCAAATGATTCGACAAAGCACCAGCAGGCGGCGAAATCGAGCAATCGTTGTCGTTCAAAATGATGAGAAGTTTGACGCCTTCCTTCCAAACGCCCGCGTCATTCAATGCTTCAAGTGCCATGCCCCCCGTCAACGCGCCGTCACCAATCACAGCAATGTGCCAACGATCGGTTTTATCCTCGAGACGTGCCGCAATCGCCATGCCTAAGGCCGCTGAAATCGAGGTGGACGAGTGTGCCGTTCCAAAGGCATCGTACGGCGACTCGCTACGCTTCGGAAAACCAGACATCCCATTAAACTTGCGCAACGTCGCCATATTCTCACGGCGACCCGTCAGGATTTTGTGCGCATACGCTTGATGACCAACGTCCCAAATCAGACGATCGTCAGGCGTGTGAAAGACTCGATGAATTGCAATCGCTAATTCGGTTGCGCCTAAGGAGCTCGACAAATGGCCACCTGTTTTAGAAACAGAATTCACCATAAAGTCTCGAAGCTCATGGGCAAGACGGGGTAGCTGGTATTCATCAAGCCGACGAAGATCAGCTGGCGACTGAATGCTGTCAAGAATCGAATGTTGCGTCACTTGTTGAGAGCCTTTTACTTAAGGAACGGTGGGGAGGGGGTTATTAATGGGAACGAGCAATCACGTAATCGGCAATTTGCTGCAAACGAAGGATAGCGCCCTCTGGGACAGCTGGATCAGCTGCCACAAGCGCCAAAGCGGCATTGGCACGATCGTGCAGTTCTCGAGCACGCGCTCGTGCGCTCTCTAAGCCAAGCAAAGAGACCCACGTGGGCTTATCGTCCTTTTCATCTTTGCCAGCCGTCTTACCTAAGGTCGCTGTATCTTGCGTACAGTCAAGAATATCGTCGACCACCTGAAAGGCAACACCCAATGCATCGGCGTAAGCCGCTAAGCCTCCGCGCGCACCATCACCTAAACGATCCCAGTCACCCGCTTGCGCCCCCATCAGAACAGCCGCTTGAATCAAAGCACCTGTTTTCATGGCTTGCATCATGAGAAGTTCACCTTCGCCCGGATGACCACCCACCATCGCCAAATCTAAAGCCTGGCCACCGCACATACCGCGAACCCCTGCTGCACGAGCTAAAGTGCCACAGAGTCGCGCTACGGCCACAGAATGATTCATCCCTGTCAACACCGTGAACGCTTCAGTCTGTAAAGCGTCACCAGCCAGCATCGCCGTCGCTTCACCATATTGGACATGCACCGTAGGCTTACCACGACGTAACGTATCATTATCCATCGACGGCATATCGTCGTGTACGAGCGAATAGGCGTGTACCAATTCAAGCGCTAAGGCAGCACGGTCCAAATCTGCTTGCTGAGCACCGCTCACGACACCTGCCGCATAACAAAGCAAAGCACGGATACGCTTACCGCCACCCAAGACGGCATAGCGCATAGCGCCAATCAAACGACGGGGCTCACGACCAGTCTTCGGCAACAAGTCGTTGGCCACCCATTCAATATGTTTTACTGACTCATGCATCCAATCGTCAAAGGATGCGATTTGGCTTTCAGTCATTTTTCTTCCAGTCTTAGAAAGGAATATCTGCGCTTGGGATTACTTCTTCGCGACGCGTTTCTTCGCGCAACGTTTCAATGGTCGTACGTGCTTCTTCGAGTTCACGACGACAACGCTTTAAAAGCGCCGTTCCACGGGCATAACCTGCAACACTCTCCTTGAGCGTCACCGATCCAGAAGCCATACGACTTGTCAAATTTTCAAGTTCTTCAAGCGCCTCTTCAAAGCTCAGCGCTTCAACAGGTTTTAATTCACTCATTCTTTCACATTTCCTTGACAAAACCCTTAACAGAATTCACTTTTAATGAACACTGCTCGACAGGATCTAGGTACTTTGCATTTTAACGAAACCTTAGCCATTTCTAGTAGCACTCAACGCACAATCGCGTTAATCTTGAGCACTTTCACAAAAAAACTTCGTGTTCGCATGATCAAAAGCTTTTGGATGCTACTTGCATCACTCCTTTTTGCCATGATGGCTGCCTTTGCTCGCATGGGAGCCTCAGACTTTTCGTCCTTAGAGCTCGTTTTTTACCGTTCGCTCTTTGGCGTGATCGTCATTTGGGCTTGGGTGGCCTATCAAGGTCAAACCGTCAAAACGCCGCTCATGCGTGCACACTTGATGCGAAGCTTTTTAGGGACCTTTGCGCTCACCATTTGGTTTTATGCCATTGCAAGACTCCCCTTAGGCACCGCTATGACACTTAACTATACGAGTCCTTTGTATATGGCACTCATTGTCATTGTGTTAGCTGTACGTCATGGCGAAACCTTTAACCGTGCAAGTGCTGCTGCCGTGGTGTTAGGTTTCTTAGGTGTCACCTTGGTTCTGAAGCCCGAATTGCAACCAGGTCAAATGGCCCCTGCCCTGATTGGCCTCACGTCTGGCTTTTTTGCTGCACTCGCCTACTTTCAAGTTCGTGAACTCACACGTATGAATGAGCCTGAGTGGCGTATCGTCTTTTATTTCACCCTGTTTGGCACCGTTTGGGGGCTTGTAGGTCACCTGTGCCTCACAGGCAGCATGACACCCGTCACGCTCGACAACGTCCCAGCCCTCATAGGCATGGCCGTCACCGCAACGGGCGCACAACTTGCCATGACCCGCGCTTGGGGAAGCGACAATACCCTCCTCACGGCCGTCTTTCAATATTCTGCGATCGTCTTTGCCGCCTGCTTTGGTACATGGTTCTTTAATGAGCCCATTGGACTCATGAGTGCCATTGGCATCACACTCATCATGATCGCGGGTGTTTGGGCTGCGCTCATGAGTCGCAAAAAGAAATCTTAATGCGTGTGCGCATCGACGGGTATTTCGGTGCGCACAGCCTCTTCTACCGCTGGGGTTTGGTCATGACCGTGGTCGTGACCATGGTCTAGTCCTAAAATCACCGTACTCAACAAAATGCCCAAGGCAAAAAGCACCAACTGACGTGCCCCTTGACGAGGCAAAACGTGATCGCGAAAAACTTCAGGCAACAGCGCGTGCAATGTAATAAAGAGAAAGGATGCCGCTGAGGCCGCTAAGGCATAAGGCAAAATCTCACGGCTTAAACTCACCGCCGCCCAACCAAGCACACTCCCTAGAATCGCTGCGAAAGCGGCGAGCGCACACCAGAGCACCGCACGGCGAACCGTAAACCCACAATTACGCAAAATCACCATGTAGCCCGTCACTTGTGGGATCTCATGACTACAGACAGCGAAAGCGACGAGCCACCCAGCACGTTCATCCATCATAAACGTGCTTGCAATCAAAACACCATCGACCACATTATGTAGGGCGGCTCCCGTCATCACAGCCGTCGCGGTGGCTTTATCTTCATGTTTGGCACCTTGCGTATGGCTGTGATGTAACACGCAGCACTCAATCACCAAAAACACAAAAATCGTGCCTAGCATCACGAGCCCCAAATCGTGCGGCTCAACCCCGGGCATTTCCATCGCCTCAGGAATGAGATGCGTTAAAGCAATGGTCGTCAACAACCCGCAAGCCATCGCCAACAATTGTTCGGATAACCCAGCCAACCATCGACAAGATAGCAAGGCCGCAATACCTACGGCAACCGTTCGGGTCAAAAGGCCAGCGGCCAAAATATGAAAAAGAATGCTCATAACACCATGATGTTCAAGGGAGAAACCTCGAAAAAAGTGAATGAGATATTTTATCTAAAGTCGCCATTTCAGAAGGACTTTGACGCGACCAATATGTTATTTCTATTGACTTTAATCGATTTATAGATAAAAAGTAACTTCCGATTCATTGATAAAAAGCAACCTGTAAACCTATTTTTCAATACATTTCAATCAGTCAACGGTTTGTGCGCGATTTTGCTTAAGATCTACATCATACTATTTGCGTGTTTACCCTAGGTCTTATATAAGACAGAGGGCAATAGAATCGGAATCAAGGCAGGAACAATTCCTGTCACGTCTCCATGCGTCCTCGTTGGATGCATGGCGACAACATAAAAAGTAACAACAGCTAGGGGTGGAGAATATGTCCTCCAAAATGAAAATTAGTCTGGCCTGGCAAATGATGATCGGTCTTGCACTCGGTATTGTCGTCGGTGCAATTGTCGATTCATCTTTCGCTCAGACCTGGCTCCAGCCGCTCGGCGACCTTTTCATTCGATTGATCCGCATGGTCGTGGTACCGTTGGTACTCGCTACGATTATTGCTGGCGCTGCCGGGATTTCTGATACGTCTAAACTTGGACGTGTTGCCGTTAAGGTTCTTCTTGTTTATGCCATCACTACGGGTATTGCCGTGGCTGCTGGTCTTTTCTTTGCCGGCATGATTCAGCCAGGCCTCGGACTTGACCTCTCCACCGAAGGTCTGAAGGCCAAAGAGGTCGTTGCCCCACCGCTGGTTCAGACCTTATTGGCTATTGTGCCGATTAACCCGATGGAAGCTATGTCTAACGGCTCCATGCTTCAGATCATCTTCTTTGCTGTGATCTTTGGCTTCGCGCTTTCGGGTTTAGGTGAACGCGGTAAAGTCGTTCTCAACTTCTTCGAAGTCGTTGGTGACGTCATGATCCGTGTGACGCACATGGTCATGCTCTACGCTCCGATCGGTGTGTTCGGCTTGATCTCCTTCACGGTTAGCCGTCACGGTTTAGCTGTTCTACTCCCATTGGGTGCTTTGATCCTTACGGCCTTCTTAGCAACGATCGTCTTTGTTTGCTTCATTCTTTTGCCGATGGTTCGCATCATCACGGGTATTCCGATCATGACCTTCTTGAAGGGCATCTTCGAACCGTGGCTCGTCGCTTTCACGACCTGCTCGTCTGCTGCCGCTTTGCCAGCCAACTTGAATGCCGCTCGTAAGTTGGGTGCCACGAAGGCCATTTCGTCCTTCTCTATCCCACTTGGCAATACCATCAACATGAACGGTACGGCCATTTACATGGGTGTGTGTGCCATCTTCGCCGCTGAAGTGTATGGTCTTCCGCTCACCATGGGCGACCAGCTCACCATCGTGTTGATGGGTGTCTTGGCCGCTATTGGTACCGCTGGTGTACCAGGCGCAGGTCTCATCATGACGACCATCATCTTCACGCAGGTTGGTATCCCGCTTGAAGCCGTGGCTTTGATTGCTGGTGTTGACCGTATTCTCGACATGATTCGTACGTCGATTAACGTGGTCGGTGACGTGGCTGCTGCCGTGACCGTCACGAAGCTCGAAGGTGACTTGGGTTCTGAACCCTACACCGAAGGTCAAGATTAAGGTTAAGCCTTAAGTGAAAAAAAGATACCACCGGCTACGCCGGTGGTTCTTCATCGTCGCCTGTAAGGCTCTCTTACCAGCAGCGCCCAAACAGGCGCTTGTCGATCTGGCACTTGCATCCTGTTACTTGCTACCCGTAAACGGGTTCGAATGCCAACTTTACCGTTCCTCAAAATCTGCTAAATCTACCGTTCGGAACTAAAACGTCCGAAGAGTATCAAAAGCATCATTTGTCTTTGTGAAATCAATTAAGAAACCACACCTTCACAAAGCGGTTTTGTTCTTGTTCACATCACCTAAACACTCGAGAGCTAAACACCCAAGAGTGTCTCGGTTCTCATTACGTAGACTGAAGTAACCCAATCTTCGCAAGGAACGAAGTCTGCGTCGGAACGGTAAGAGATTGCTCTCTTTTCTACCTACGCGTTTTACGCTCATTGAGCGTTCTAAGGACAAAAGTCAATAGAACTCTCAAAGAGTTAAGTGTTTGCTTTGCAACAAGCACTCAACATATGACCTTCTGACATCCGGGATAAGGGTACGAAAAATGAATCTGATAGCAATGCCCAGTTAGGGCACAATACTGTCTATCAGGCATCCTTTTTTAAATAACCTTTTCACGCCGTATCTACACCAAAGAATTTCCCATCAACGCAGCCAAGCTAGTTGTGGACGAACATCGTCCTGCAACCTCTGTGGCGATTGAACCTCATGACAATGAAAGACCTAACAGAATGGCTTAGTCGACCAGATCTTTGTTCCTATGCAGACGAAGAAAGCACTTTGGGTGCCTCTCCAACAAGCCCTGCAATTTTGAGGAGGTCAAATCGCCAAAACAGTTCTAATGCTCGAAAAGAGCTCTCGCATACGCGTCATTTTTCAAATTTCGCGGTTTTTGGACAGCAGTGACCTTAAATATTACTTCAATTCAAAAACCACAGGCACCCGGACCGTGAGTTCGCGCTTGACAGGGAGCTGACGACCAATGAGCTTGTCAGCAGCCTTCATCGCAGCGAGATTCAAAAGCGAAGAACGAGCCTTCTGAGCAAAGTCCACCGAGATTACAGATCCAAATCGATTGATCTGGATCGTGAGCAACACAGTACCTTCCTGGTTCGTCTGACGAGCTCGACGCGGGTACTTCTTTCGCTTTTCAATTTCAGCCACGATCATAGCAATCGCCATGTCTGCCTCCCCCTGAGCAGCATTGCCGGCCATATCGGAAGCAACAGACTGAGCGGAACCAGTAGCAACACCCCTGTCACCCGTACCGACAGGTTCCTGAGGCGGCTCGACCTGAGGTTCTGGAGCGGGCTTCGGCTTCACCTTGGGTTTGGGTTTCGGCTTAGGCTGAGGCTTGGGCTTGGGCTTCGGTTTCGGTTTCGGTTCCACCTTAGGCTTCACGGGCTCAGGAGGCGGTTCAACTTTAGGCGGCGTCTTGACGGCATAGTCGCTTTCGTCAACCGTATGTTCGATCAGCTTTTCCTTCTTGACCTGCGGAACCTCTTCGATCATCTGGGTCAATACGATTTTTTCACGAAGCAGCCCGACCGGCAGACTCGGAACCGCAAAGTGCTGCTGAACGAAATCGGTTGTCAAAAAAAGGAGCACACCGCCCACAACAACCGCGACGATTCCTCGCGCAAGCTTGGTGGCTCGAATGGACTCATTTGAGACCATCGGCACTCTCCTTCTTTGCCTGGGCAGGTTCACCATCGGTACGCGTACTGATCACGAAACGACCGGAACGCTTCACCTTCGCCAAGTCGAGAACTTCTACGAAGGAAGCAAAGGGCGCCTTTTCATCCATGTAGATGTTCAGGAGCTTATCCGGATCGGCATCCAAACGGACTCCGAGCTCTTCGATCGTGACGGACTCTTCTTTAATGTAGAGCTTGCCGTCGTCTTTGACGCAAAGAAGCAGCTCGTTACGCTCCTGACCGACTTCGGCATACTGAGCTTCGGGGAGCACAATTTCGAGAACCGGACGCGAGAAGCTCATCGTCAACACGAAGAAGATAATGAGCATAAAGAGACAGTCGATCAGCGGCGTCAGGTCGATCTGAGGCTCTTCATCAAAATTGCCGAACAATCCTGAATCCATACCGCTCCTCCTTAGTGAATCGAGTCATTTTCTGCGTTGTCGGCCTTCACACCCGCCTTGCCAGCACGGAGCTTGCGAACCACTTCAAGGGCACGATAGCTGTGCTCGATGGCTTCGATGTGGAAACCGCGAAGCTTCAGCATCAGGTAGTAGTAAGCCATCAAAGTCGGAATGGCAACGACCAAGCCCATCACGGTCGTGATTAAGGCTTCCCAGATGCCGCTTGCCAACACGTCGGCATTGGCTTTAGACATATCGGACATATGCTGGAAGACGTCAATCATGCCCCAGACAGTTCCGAGAAGACCGAGCAAGGGGGCAATGACGGAAATCAGCTTCAGCCAGTACAGGCCGTTCGTCACGCGCTTAAAGTTGCGGTGGAAAAGATAGCCCACTTCGGCACGGATGTCGTCCGAGTGATCGCCGTGGATTTTCACGATTTCGTAAATGATGCGAATCAAAGGATTCGCGCGCTTCGGATCGATGTTGCGAAGGCAACGGTCACGACCGCGTTCCAAATCGAGGAAGTCACGCTTGAAGTTGCGCCACACGGCCGTCATGTAGATGATCTGCCAAACGGAAATGTAAAGCGCAAAAATCGCTACCAGAACAAGCACAACGCCCGCCGGTCCGATCATTTCGTAAATATGACTGAGACTGTCTGCCGAGAAGTCCATTTTCTTTTCCACCCACTATGCTGATTAGTGCTGACCGAAGGTCTTCTTATAAAGTTCCTGTGCATTCAGAACATCGAGACGGTCCGGATGCGTTTCGGATGCGTCGCGTCGAGCCTGACGGGCCGGATCGTCCTTACCGCCCATCATGGCAGACATGCGAGCAAAGAGTTCCGGATCAATACGGCCGCGGCAGAGGAAGGTAGCTTCGAGCGTATTGCAACAACCCGCTTCAACGAGTTCCTTTGCGGTCTTTTCCATCCAAGCAACTGCACGTTCCGCCGTCGGATCGCCACCCATCGTGCAGAAGCAGGCAATCTGCTTCTTTTCAAACCTCGGGGCGATCGCTTTGATGTCTTCCGGAGCCATACCGCGGTCGCACCAGAAGCAAAGGCAAACAGGATTGAAGTCGGAGAGATCGTCAGGGAGAGCGTCGGCCGCGGTAATGACGGTACCGGCAACGTCGGCTACGGCGTGAGCGATGATGCTGGTGTTACCCGTAGAAGAGGAACAAATAACGAGAGGCTTAGTCATTTTCACTCGTCCTTAACTGAAGGGGATACCGTTGAAATTAAGCGCAGAAGGAATCGCGATCACGCATGAAGGCTTCCTTCACGCTTTCGATGATCTGGTGGTTTTCACGGCCGGCGTACACCGAGAAGGAGCACTTGCCGTCGTTACCGAAGAACTGAACGGACAAGGATTCGCGCCCCATGAAAGGCATCATCATAAAGGCGGCGGCAGCTACATTTTCATAATTCAAATGACCGCCCACCACGGCATCCCTGGCGAGAATGTTGTAGTAACCCTGAGCACGCTTGCCCTTCGAGAGCTTTGCGGCAATTTCAAAAACATGACCGCCGTGAAGGATGAAAAGCGTAGCCTTTTCCCAATCGCACAGAGCTTCCCAAAGTTCGTCGAAGCTTTCGGCCATGTCGCCCTTCACAAAGCGGATCATGTCGACCGGCATACGGCGAGCGGCTTCTAGTTCGGTCATTCCAAGCTTCTTGGCCACAGTACTGATAGTCACCGGATACTTGGCACTCATCATTTCTGCAATCTTGGTAGCTTCTTCAGCGGTGGGTTCAATGTGATCGATAATCATTTTTGGGGTTCCTTTAAAAAAATTATTTTTGCTCCGAATCAGCAACTTTTTCGGCTTCTACGGGTTGCAGCATATGCATGTCGAGAGCACGGTCACAAAGACTCAGGAGCTCTAGATCGTGGGTAATCAAGAAAACGGCGCGGCCCTTTTCAGCTTCAGCCTTGAGCACACCGGCAATCGAGGCCATATTGGCCCCGTCCAGACCGCTCGTCGGTTCGTCAAGAATCAGAATCGACGGATTCTTTGCAAGCGCACAGGCAATCACCACACGTTGCTTCTCACCGCCCGAGAGACTCTGCGGGTGACGTTCGGCCAAGTGCGTAAGATTGAGACTCACGAGAATCTGTTCGACTTCGTGCTTTTCTTCGTCCGTGAGCTTCACGCGGGAGAATTTTCCCCAAAAACATTCACGAGCCTTTTTGGCATAGATGCCCGCTTCCATAGCGCTCTGGATTTCTTCGCGCACGGTACGCATCTGCAACTGATGGTCGGCGTTTTGCAATACGAGACCGGCATGCGGCATCAAGCCTTCTTTACCGACAACCGTCTTGCCGATCGCAAAAGCCCCTTCGCCCTTTTCCAAGCCCGTCATAATGCGGGCCAGGGTGGTCTTACCGGTACCGTTATCGCCGATCAAAGCCGTAATGCCGGCACCGACCGCAAAAGAAACGTCACGGAAAATGGGTTTATCTGCCTTATATTGGAAACTCAAGCGACGCGTACTGAAAATCGTGTCGGTTTCGTCAACCGTAGTCCCGATCGATACGGGCACACGCGGAAGCATTTTCCGAGGATCGTCCAAAGTAGCCAGACGAAGGCCGTACTTTGCACGAAGTTCGTCGTCATTCAAAAGGGAAAAAGGGCCTTCTTCACAGATTTCACCCTGACGCATCACGATGACGCCGTCGGCTACATCCTTCAACCAATAAAGACGATGATCCACAACCAAAATCGCAGCACCGTCCTTCTTCAATTCGGCAATGGTCAGAGCCAGACTTTCCGTTGCTTCCGGATCGAGGTTTGCAGACGGTTCGTCGAAAATCAGAATCTTGGGTTCCATGGCAAGAATCCCCGCCAAGCCTACTTTCTGCTTCTGTCCTTCGGACAAAGCGTGAATGCTCTGAGAAAGAAGACCGGTGATTCCGAGCTTTTTGGCGGCGGTACCCACGCGGTTTTCGATATCGATCGCATCCATGCCGCGACTGCGAAGTGCGAAGGCGATTTCATCGCCCACCGACAAAGCAAAAAATTGCTCTTCAGGATCCTGGAAGAGCGTCCCGATCAATTCGGAAAGCTCGGCCACGGGTGTAACAGCCACGTTAATACCGTTGGCCGTCACATCGCCCTTCAATTCGCCGCCATAGATCTGCGGACAGAGACCGTTAGCCAGTCGCATCAGGGTCGTTTTGCCGCAACCGGACGCACCGGTCACAACTTTCACTTCGCCAGGTTTGACCGTGAAATTGATATTTTGAACGGCGTCTTTGTCCGTATTGGCGTAGCGATAGGAAACGTTCTTGAATTCAATACCGTTATTCACTATTTATCTCCTAGGGCATACCGATCGTGTTGGCATCCATTAAAACGTCTGCGAAATACACCTCACCGAGAATAACGGCGACGATCGTCAACGCGAGCATCGAGAGAACGCGGGCGTCCAAGGACGTCAGAGTTTTGCCGTCATTACGCATGGTGCGCTCGGAGGTACCGAGACCTTTGAGTTCGGCGGCAACGCCCAAGGTTTCCGAAGACTTCAGAGCACGGAACAATATAGGTGCCATCGTCAAACGGGCACAAAGCATCGGACGAACAGTCAACATAGCTGGACTGACAGGCCAGCCACGGATTTTCAAAGTTTCCCAAACCTGCTTCACGTCCTGCGTAAAGGTCGGGATGAATCGAAGCATCACAGCTGTTGGAAGAAAGATGTAAAAAGGCAAACGCATACGTTCGAGCGTAAGGAGCAAATCCTCTACGCGCGTCGTCATCGCGAGCACCACCACGACGTTCATCATCGAGAGGCCTCGCATAAAGGGAATGGCGAGCGACTTCATGCTGATGCCGCCAATTCCAGGAAAAAATTCACCCAACGCAAGACCGCAGGTCGCAGCCAAAGCCATCATGACTGCCATCAGAGCGTAGAGAACGATCAACAACCCGTAACGCTTCAAAAGCAAAACGTAAACGAGCGAAACAACGAACAAAATAATTTGAGAAACGGCACCCGAACAGGCAACCGTGAGGATGGCCGTTACCAGCACAAGCGTGAGCTTCGTACGGGCATCCAAATGCTTGAGAACCGAATTCTCAGCTTTACTCGCGAACAAATCCCGCATGTTTCAGTTCTCCAACTGTTTTCCAACCGAACCAGAGCCCGAAGACCGAGCCCAAATAACCGCACAAGACGATGGGCACAATCATGGTCATGAGTGCCGGACTTTCGCGCAAGAATAAATAGGAAACCCCCAGCGAAATGCCTTTCATTGCCAGGTCAAAAACGGCCACAGCCGCATAAGCCGCCCAAGGTGTGCTCGTACCGCCCGTGAGTTTGGCAACAAGTTCCCCCAAGAGCGCACCAACCAAGGCCGCCGGCAACAGTGTCAGGCTTCCTCCCATGAGTCCAACGCTCACGATCATCCCGATCACTGTAAATAAGAGAAGAGTCCACTGCTTCTGAACTTTCTTTAAAAGAACGATCATCAGCGTGGTATAGACAAGATTCTTGAGAACCAACGAGATAGGATTCATCCCACCGCCCGCCAGAGCGATAAGAAGACTAGAGAGCTTGGCTGCCGCGGCGAAAACGCCGATCAACACAAGCTCTCTGGCTTCCCAATAATGTCGAATAACGTTTTGCATTTTTCGGCTTTAACGGAAGAAAAAAATGTTACAACAGGCTTTGCTCTGAAAAACCTCCTCCCATCCCTAAGGCGGAAGGAGGTTTTCCTGCTTAACTAGCAACCGCTCAGATCAAATTAGAACTGAGCGTTGAACTTGACGGCTGCGTAGCGACCCGGTTCGTAGATAGCGCCCTGATGCTGATAAAGCTTATCGAAGACGTTGTAGAGACCGAAGTCCATGGAGTACTGTTTTTGAGCACCGAAGTCAATTCCGCCCGTCAGGTTAAAGGTCGTGTAGCCACCATAGTTGTAATAATCTTCAGCGTCTTTTCCTTTGTATTCGGATTTGCTCTGAGAACGGCAGTAGGCATTCCATCGAACAGCAAGACCATTCTGTTCACCGGCCCAACGGACACCATAGGTAGCAGTGACGAGCGGCGTACCCGTATCCCACGTCTTCCAGTCAACGCCGTTGTCATACTGGCGCTTCATCATCGTCAAATTGACGTACGGTTCGAAACCGCTTTCACCTAAATAGGCAGAGGCCGCAAGTTCTAGGCCATAGGACTTAGCCTTTGCGATGTTGTTGTAGATGTCTTTACGACCTTCACGGGTGACTGCAATGTAATCATCGGCTTGAGTATAGAAGACGGTAGCATCCACAGAAGCTGCACCGTTGGTCCAACGAGCCCCAATTTCGAAATTGTCGGAGGTTTCCGGCTTTAGAGCAGCGTTAGAGTAAGTGGTACTCATGCCCTGACCCATCATCGTATCAATATAGAGTTCCTGAAGGATCGGATTACGATAGCCCTGAGCGTAGCTAGCACGAAGCGTAAGGTTTTCGATACCATTCCAAAGAATACCGGCATTGAAAACGGCTTTACCGTCATCGCTTTCCTTGTGCGTGTATTGGTTGGTAGTCCCTGGTCTAGACATTACGCCCGGACGTTTCGTTTCGTTCATATCACTTTCAACCCAGGTATAACGAACACCATAGGTGAGCGTAAAATCGGCAGGAAGTAGGGATTCCATACTGGCATAAACAGCATTGCTCATCTGATAACCGTCATGCGTCTTGTTGCTCATCGGACTGTTCGGCATAAACGAAGCATGAACGATCGTATCAGCATCCAGCTTGTCGTAGCTCATTTCATAGCCGGCAACGAGATAGTGTTTTTCGCCAAGTTGCCAGTCTGACTGAATGGAAACACCATATTGGTTAATCGTGTTATCGGCAGTCGGAGAAACCACGTAAGGCATCGGAAACGGCTTCTGCGGGTTTCGCATCTCGCCCGGAACCGTGTTGACCATTTCCTTCTCACTCTTCTGATAGAAAACATCAGCACGTAAACGAACGAGATTTTCCGTTACATTGCGGAACTCGCCGAAAAGAGCCGCCTTAGAACGCTTCCACGGATCAACATCAACGCGGAACCCAGGGAATTCATAGTCGTAAGAGCTAGAGTGAAATTCCAGTTCGTAATAATCTAGTGAGCCACCCACCGTGGCATCAGAATTGATATCGTAAGAAACGAAGAGATTGGCGGTCTTGGAATTAAAGGCCGTATTGGGCATGTCACCTACCGGTGTCTTCAAATCGCCATTATCTTCATATGCAGCACTCAACCGATAATTCCAACCATTGTTGGATCCAAAGAGAGACGCAGATCCGCTATACCCATCAGCAGATGTGTTGTAACCAACAGAGACATTGCCCTGGAATGGCCTTTCACCACCCTTCTTCGTGATGATGTTGATAACACCGCCAATGGCATCAGAACCGTAAAGAACAGAGGCCGGCCCCTTAATCACTTCAATGCGTTCGATCTGAGACGGATCAATCAACATCGGGGCACCAGACATTGACTTATGTTCTGCAACCTTCTGACCATCAATCATAACGACCGTACGGAAAGCGTTTTCACCACGAATATTCACACGCTTCATCCCCTGACCACCGTCAGGATTGATTTCAATTCCCGGAATGTCCTGGAGAAGTTCGCCAACATTACGAGCCGTGGAATGCTTGATCTGTTCTTCAGTAATGATAGACACAGACATGTTGACGTCGGAAAGTTCCTTTTCAACACGAGTGGCGGTTACCTTGATAGCATCGGTTTTGACAGATTCGGCAGCCTGAGCAGCATCGATCGTGAGGACAGCGGCTGCAACAGCGCCGACCATCATCTTGGTCTTAAAAGCTTTCATGATTGATATCTATGAAGTAGAAAGGAAAACAAAAAGGGATGGTTATTTGAAGGGTGCTCCGAGCACCCTTTCTTCCTTTAGAAATTCGAATTAGATCTTCGGATGACCAGCGGGCATCTTCATCCCGGCAAACACCGCCTTAATATCGTGATGGCCGGCTGGAAGCTTGCCGTCCTTAGGCATCCCATGAACAGAAAGATGACCCGCAGGCATCTTCATACCGACGGGCATTCTCGGATGACCGTGAGGCATTCCCATCATGGGCTTGGCTTGCGCATATCCGGGCAACATCGGTTCGAGCCAAGAAATAAGGAGCTGAGCTAGAGTCACGTGCCAGAACTGACCGGCCACGGTCTGAAAGTACCATTCACCGCGCTTGGTCAAAAGTCCGGCATCAATCCACTGATTGATGATCGGCATGGCCATGCTTTCTACCGGCACGCCGAATTCACGACCAATCTGAGATAGACTGATCGAACCGGATTCCATCGCAGCGGAAATCGTGCGCAGAAGTTTCCAGTTAGCCTTCGGAGCCATACAGAACGCAGCGGGCTTTTCGCCCTTTTCGATGACGCTGTAGTAGTCATCCAGCTTACGTTCGATCATGTAGGAGTGACCGAAGAGGCGGCCGCCTGCACCGGAGCCGAAAGCGAGACAATCACAGGCGCTCTTGCCGTACGTGTTGTAAATATTGCGTTCGCGAACGCCGGAACCCCAATGGTTGTTGGAGAGACGACGCCAGTTGGCGGTCGTCATGAATTCGACGGACTTCGCAAAGAAATCGGCCTTCATAGCCGTATCGGCAGCGGGCGGGAGTTTGCCCGTAGCAATGCGACGAGCCAAAGGCGACTTTTCAAAAACGTTCAACTGATAGCAGTCGACACCGTCAAGGTTCAAAGACGTGGCCGTCTTCAGGTCGTCTTCCCAGATTTCCATCGTCTGGTCAGGGAAACCGTAAATCATGTCGCAGATCACGGCAGCATTGTTATACGAGCAGAGCTTGTCGAGACGGGCAATGATCGTGTCGCGATCGTCTACACGGTGCATCGACTGACGAATCTGCGTATTGAAGGTCTGAACGCCCAAAGAGAAACGGTTGACGCCGCCTTCGAGAGCGGCTTCGATCTTCGCGTCGTTGAAGTTGTGAATACGACCTTCCAACGTAATTTCGGCATCGTTGGCCAGGGGAAGGTACTTCTTCACGGCAGCGAGAACCATGCGGAGGTCATCGGGCTCGAATGCCGTCGGCGTACCACCGCCGAAATAGACGGCGTTTACCTTGCCCGTAGCCTGAGAAGCGCGGTGCGACCATATTTCAAGTTCTTTGCAAAGCGCCAGCGCATAGGCATGCGTTGCTTCGACCTTGAAGGGGTTCTGATAGAACATGCAATAGAGACAACGCGTTTCGCAGAAAGGCACATGGATATAGGCCAGCGTATGACCGTCTTCTCGCGGCGTATCGGCCATGCTGTCCAGCTTGGCACGGGCGACTTCCCCTAAAAGCGGCATTCCGGAAGGACCGGAATGAATGATGGCCTTGGCACCGAAAGCGGCGTGTAGCGGATCTTCAATCGATGCAAAGAAGGATTCGGGATTGTGCTCGGCAATCTTTTCCGTCATCTTGCGAGCGCCGGCTTCAAAAGTCTGAACGTCTTGATTCTTGGAATCTTCGCTATTGGAATTCGTCATCTTAAAAGATACTTGTCATCAACCCGACTCCGCTTTAACGGGGGGCAATGCCGATCGGGAATGAGTAAAGGAAACGTTAATGAGAATTATTCTCAGAGTCGCGAGAGTATATCTGTATAATGTTCGGATTGTCAAACTTTGTTGATAGGTTTTGTTTTTTTATCACTGCTGTCCAAAAACCGCGAAATTTGAAAAATGACGCGCATGCGAGAGCTCTTTTCAAGAGTTAGAACCGTTTTGGCGATTTGACCCCCTTAAAATTGCAGGGCTTGTTGGGAAGGTCCAGAAATACTTTCTTCGTCTGCATAGGAACAAACATCTGGTCGACTAAGCCATCCTGTCAGGTCTTTCATTGTCATGAGGTTCAATCGAATGCACTTGACGAGGTTTGAGAAGTTCCATGGATGCTTTGAAGATTTTTGTAGATACATCTGCAGTAAGACGGTTATAGCGACTGTCCAAATTTGAACAAGTACGGCATTGCTTGGCAACCTGCTCCGCCGTGATATCGTCACTAGCGTTAGTGAGAAAGACGAACCAACGATCGTCCTCCTTGGAATACCATTTTACAGCTCTGAATTCATTATCTTTCCCTACCTTATTTATGGCTGTGACAGAGGTGAATTGAATCTTGAAGTCGCCGTAGTTTGTGTCAATGACACCTTGTCCCGTGCGCTTAAAGTGCCAGTTAGTTTTCAAGCGAGTAACGAACACAACGCCTTTTGCATCAAGTGCTTTGAACAGTCCAAAATCGCAATAGCCTCGATCCATGATTAAGATGCAATGAGGTAGCACCTGATCCTTTGCCGCTTTATCATCATTAACTTTGGCGTTAGTCATGACCATGAATTCGGGTAGTAATGTGTCATTGTTCAGCAGTGTATGATGAACCTTGACACCACCTTTTGCACGACGGTAATGAGTCCGTGGAAATTGGCTTAAACACAGAGAAATTGTGGTAGAGTCTAACGAAAGAACGGTCTTATCGAATTCCGCACCGATGCCTCGTAAAGGACTGTTAAACAGTTGTTTTTTAAGACAGTATGTTACGCGACAGATTAATATCCTAAAAGTTGCAATAGGTTAACTTGTTGAGAGTCTAGGCAATCTTTTTTCCTGTGATAAAAATCCGAAGTACTTTGAAATTTAAGAAAGTTTTCGGATTTTTTTCTTGCAAAATAACGAGTTAATATTCTATAGTTATACATACTCTAATGAATGAGGTCCGCCATAGCTCGTCCCGTCAGTAATGTTGTCAAAACCAGTCTCGTGCATGCTAAGCAAAAGAACGGCGACATTTATGTCTTAGAAAGAAAGACGATTTATG
>JAHHRH010000011.1 GCA_020025915.1 Sutterella sp. | reverse complement strand
GTGGGTTGTGGTGTGGGAGGGGGAACCCGTGAGGGAACCCTCTACCCGATTTTTTCAGACCAAAATTTGCACAACATTTGCCTTTAGGCAAAAGTTGGACACGCCACTAGCCTTCAAAAGGCGTAAGATGTTTTTTATCCATAACAAAACGTCCCCATCGTCTAGTGGTCTAGGACAGCAGCCTCTCACGTTGCGAACGCGGGTTCGAAGCCCGCTAGGGACGCCAACCAACACAAAGCGACCGAGCGTTCGGTGGCTTTTTTTGTTTTACAAACCACCAGCCAATAAAGCCAATACCCCACCATGAGCACGAGGTCGTGAGCCATGAAACGGTTGGCGTGGGGCACGTGCTGACGAACGCGCATGGCGCGTAACCACTTTGGGGGTGGTTGCTTCAGCTTTACGAACGGTCACCCGTCCATCGTCATCCAAGACGAATTCCACACAAGAATTCCCTTCTTCTAAACCCAATAAATCACGGATTTCCTTCGGAATAGTGACCTGCCCCTTGATGGTAAGACGATGCGACATCAGCTTCTCCTTCATATGCGTTAAATGTGGTGGTTACTGCATGATAGAGAGGCAGCTCTCCCCATAGACCACCTTCCTCGAAGGATCGCTAAGCCAGAAACAAAAAGCCTCCCGAAACATACACGCATGTCGAGAGGCTTTGCCATTCTCCGTATATTTGCCGATTCACGATGAGCGACCGGCCACATGACCTCCCACGGAGGCCACCACCTTGCCCGGAGGGGCAGGTTGGCGTGAGGACTTTTAGGAAAATCCCCATCTCTTCATGCTGTAGGGTTATCTTACAGGTGTTGAACTCAGATAACAAGATGGATAAATTGCTTAATGCATTAACCTTAGCGACGACGCAACGCACCAAACCCACACAACAACACCGCTTGCTGACGAGGCTTACGGACTATCTCACGTTCAAAGACACGCAACTCTTCAGTGGGTCGACTATTTGTACGACGCTCACGATAAGGCGTATCAAAGATCGGATCACGATGACGCTGAGCTGGCGGTACATAGGCACGCGCGCGTTCACGGGCTAAACGTTCGTCTTCAGGCGTATCCACACGTTCACGATCATGACGATCGCGCTCACCACGGCGAGCTTCCTGACGCATCTGACGAGATAAGGGGCGTAACGGCTTCTGATCAAACGTCTGATTCGTGAGCTTTTCAATCGCTTCGACCAAACGAGTGTCTTCGGTCGTAGCTAACATCACAGCTAAGCCGTGTGCGCCAGCACGTCCAGTACGGCCAATACGATGAACATAGTCTTCCGCACTAAAGGGCACGTCATAGTTAATGACATAAGGCAACTCTTTGATGTCAAGACCACGCGCGGCCACGTCGGTAGCCACTAAGACGTGAATCGCACCCGACTTAAAGCCTTCAAGCGCTGCCTGACGCTCTTCTTGCGTCTTGTCACCATGAATTGCGTCAGCATTAATACCTACACGCTCGAGGGTACGTGCCAAACGACGGCATGTAATCTTGGCGTTCACGAACACAATGACCTGCGTCATCGGACCATTCTCAACACCACGTGTCTTGAGAATATCAATCAAAACGTCGGTCTTATCTCGATCTGTGACTTGATAGACTTCCTGAGTCACCGTTTCAGCGGTCTGATTTTGGCGAGCTACCTCAATCACCACAGGATCGGGACGCAAGAAGTTCTTCGCGAGTTTAGTGATATCAGGCGAGAACGTGGCCGAGAACATCAAGCTCTGACGTGAAGCAGGCAAAAGCTTCAAGATACGGCTAATGTCAGGCAAGAACCCCATGTCGAGCATGCGATCCGCTTCGTCCAACACCACAATCTCCACTTGAGAGAGATTCGTAGCACGCTGTTCGATATGGTCTAAAAGGCGACCCGGCGTCGCCGTCAAAATTTCGACACCACGACGAAGCATGTCGGACTGCGGGCGGAAATCCACACCGCCATAGACCACACCAACACGCAACGGCGTATCAGCCGCATACTGCATCATATTGGTCGACACCTGATCAGCGAGTTCACGCGTCGGCGTCAAAATGAGTGCACGGACAGGATGGCGTGCTGGCGACATTGACGTATTGGCATGACGAAGAATACGAGCAATAAGCGGCAAACCAAACCCTGCCGTTTTACCCGTGCCCGTTTGCGCCGCGCCCATGACGTCTCCCCCCTTCAAGACCACGGGAATGGCTTCAAGCTGAATCGGCGTCGGTTCCTTGTAGCCGATGCGCTCAATCGCGGAAAGGATGCGGGGGTCGAGATTAAATTGTTTGAACGATGACATGCTGTTTGGCGTTCTCTTTTGAAATGTTGATTAGGAACCGTTCAAGATCCATACCCAAAACCACGCAGGATGGCTCTCAAAGATGGGTATTTTAACGGAAACGGCTCGTGCAGACAAAACAGCGAAGGCTCCGCGAAGGAGCCTCCTATAAAGAGGCCTCAGGTACCCAGAGACCTCTAGCGTCGGTTCAAAAGAACCGTAGATTAGTTTTCGCTCAAGTAGTCGCGTAAACGTTCCTGGAAATCCGGGCTACGAAGCTTACGGATAGCCGCAGACTCAATCTGGCGAACACGTTCACGGGTAAGACCCAAAGCCTGCCCTACTTCTTCGAGCGTATGGTCCTTATTGGTACCAATGCCATAACGAAGACGTAACACCTGAGCTTCGCGCGGCGCGAGTTCATCGAGCGACTTCTTGATGCAATCGACCATCGAGCGATCCTGGAACGCGCGACTCGGATCGTCATGCTCGTCGCCACGCACAAAGTCCAGCTTCGTCGCATCTTCGTCGTCACCAATCGGCGCGTCGATCGACTCAACACCACGCATCGCCTGCGTCAACAACTGCACCTTAGCGAGCGGCAAATCAGCCAATTCAGCCAATTCTTGTTCCGTCGGCTGACGACCATTTTGCTGCAAGAACTGCTGCTTTTGACGACGAATCTTGTTGTAAGACTCAGTCATATGCACCGGAATACGAATCGTATTCCCAAAGTCAGCCACAGCACGGGTCACCGACTGACGAACCCACCACGTCGCGTAGGTCGAGAACTTGTAACCACGACGATACTCGAACTTATCAACGGCCTTCATCAAGCCCAAGTTACCTTCCTGGATCAAGTCCGTCATCGCGAGACCACGATTAACGTACCCCTTGGCAATCGAAATCACCAAACGAAGGTTCGCTTCAATCATGCGAGCCTTGGCTTGCATGAGGTTCGTCTGAGCCAATTTCAAAAGGCGAGACAATTCACGCTGCTGCGCAATCGTCATCATGGCCTTTTCTTCAAGGACACGCAAACGATCTTGCTCTTCACGAAGAACGCCTAAGTTACGAGCCACGGCTTCGGCCCAACTGGTATCCGACTCGGCCACCATCTCAAAGACATTGCTTTGCGTCGGATTACCATTGATGATGGCTAGCGTCGCACGCGGCGGCATACGGCACTGATCAGCCAACACATGACGGATATTCTTCAGAATCGAGGTCACCGTGGCCATATGGTTCGTCACATCTTCAGATAGCTGCGTGACCACCTTCACCGAGAAGCGCACGGGTGCCAAAATTTCAGCAATACGGGCACAAGCGGCATCGTAAGCCTTGACGTCACCCTTACCACAAGCATTCGCACGCACGATATCGAGCTGCTGACGGCATTCTTCAAAGATACTCAAAACGCGCGCACGCATTTCTTCGAGCTGTTCCGCCGTCATTGCTGCGGCACCAATATCGGTCGTATTGTCAGCGACATTGACATCCACGTCATCGACTTCGTTATCAGCCACATGATCGTCTTCATTGGAAGCATCCGTTTCGGTCGTATTTTCAATATGATCAGTGAAACCGTCCACCAACGTATCCACAGCGATCGACGTATCGTGAAGCCCTTCAGCCATTTCGCAAAGCGAAGCCACGACCATCGGGTACTGCACCAAAGTCGTCACCAAACGACCCGTGAACATTTCGATCGACTTAGCGACTTCAATTTCGCCCGCACGGGTCAAGAGTTTATGTGACCCCACGCCACGCAAATAAGCACGAAGCGGATCCTTAGAAAGACCAGCTGACTCTTCAGGCGTAAGCATTGCGGCAGCATCATCTTCGTCGATTTCTTCTGCATCATCAACGCCATTGCCCGTGATCAACATATCGTCTTCGTCAGGCACCGATTCAAACACCTTGATCGACAAACGACCCAAGGCTTCGGAAATTTCCTGAACATTTTCCGTCGTACGAACGGCACTTTCGGGCAAATGGTCATTAATTTCTTCAACTGTCACCCAACCACGGGAACGACCCAAACGTACCAAAGCACCATAGCCGTTGCCCACAGTAGCTAAACGGCGAGATGCCGCAGTCGAAGTTGGAACTTGGCCCTTGGCGCTTTCCCCTTCCCACTTAACAAGTTCAACAGCCTCTTCATCAACAACGGTATCTTCGTCATCAATGTCGCTGTTAACATGATCAAAAGCGTCTTCGTTCCTCTTCATCTGTCCTATCTCTCGTTAACGGAGCGCATTTTCTCGCAATGGCTCCGCTCGCTCAAATCCTCGCCAAAGAGCCTCATCACGACACACAGTTCTCCGCCTCTTTTCATCTCGAACGTTTTTCTATCATGACGTTCTTTCTGACACTTCAGAGCTGGCGTGAGACACCTTCGTTCATCGTGCATCAAGCACACAGTGGCACTATCTGTTTCTTTTTCGCGTCATTCTCTCGGTATTGCTCAGTCACCTGCCGTTTCATTGTAGGTATCCGAAATCCATCTACATTTTTTATCAAGACGTCTTCGGCGGTTCAAGTCGCGCAATCTGTCCGACAGCTTGCTACAAGCGATTTCGAACGGCGAAAAAGGGGTCTAGCATAACACTCCCCATTACTCTTTTCAACCAAAAAAAGCAAGAAAAGCCGTTTACAAACTTGATAGTATTAACCCTTAACTTCAACAGATGGCATCAAAAAAGGCGGTCTTTTTGAACCGCCTTTTTTGAGTGTGAAGTCACAACGCTTCGATCAATCCTTACTATCGCTTTCGACAAAGCTACGAAGCTTGTCGGCGCGAGAGGGATGACGCAACTTACGTAAAGCCTTGGTTTCAATCTGGCGAATACGTTCACGCGTCACATCAAACTGCTTACCAACTTCTTCAAGCGTATGGTCGGACTGCATTTCAATACCAAAACGCATACGAAGCACCTTGGCTTCACGCGGAGATAAGCTATCGAGCACCTGGCGAACCGTTTCAGATAAGCTCGTATTCTGAATAGCTTCAGCAGGTGCCACCGTCTGCGTATCTTCAAGGAAATCACCCAAATGCGAATCGTCATCGTCCCCGATCGGCGTTTCCATCGAAATCGGTTCCTTAGCAATCTTCATAATCTTCAGAATCTTTTCTTCGGGCAATTCCATCAATTCTGCGAGTTCACGAGAATCGGGTTCGACACCTGTTTCTTGAAGAATCTGACGTGTAATACGATTCATGCGATTGATGGTTTCAATCATATGGACCGGAATACGAATCGTACGGGCCTGGTCAGCAATCGAACGTGTAATCGCCTGGCGAATCCACCACGTGGCATAGGTCGAGAACTTATAGCCGCGACGATATTCAAACTTGTCGACAGCCTTCATCAAACCGACGTTTCCTTCTTGAATCAAGTCAAGGAACTGCAAACCACGGTTGGTGTACTTCTTGGCAATCGAAATCACGAGACGCAAGTTGGCTTCCGTCATTTCGCGCTTCGCGTTACGAGCTTTGGCTTCACCTGTTGCCATCTGTTTATAGATGTCAAAGAGTTCAGGCACCGTCATATAGGCGCGCTTAACCAAGGCCACCAAGTTACGCTGCTCTTCTTGCACCGTTGGCTTCAAGTGTTCAATATATTCCTGACGGCTTGCGTTGGCCTCAGCAATTTCATCCATCCAGTCAAAATCGGTTGACTTAAGAGGAAAGCTCGACAAGAACCATTCACGGTTTAAGCCAGCACGACGCACCAGTTCGTTATACATCGTCTTTTGACGGGCACGCACTTCTTCGATCGTGGCACGCAACAATTCACAAAGCTTGTCAGCGGTCTTGGCCGTAAAGCGTATGGCCATCAATTCTTGCTGAATCGTATCCTTCAAGTCTTCAAGCCTAGGACTGCCGTAGCCTTCGGTTTCAACGAGTTGCTTTAAATCTTCGAAATGGGCTTCAACGCTCGCAAAGACTTCAAGACTCTTTGACTTCATCTCCTCAAGCTGATCCACCGTCATGGCCGATGCCCCCATATCGGTTTCATCGTCGTTATGACCAATAACGTTACCCTTATCGTCAGGCATCACTAAACCATCAACGATCTCGTCAATAGCCGTCGTACCTTCTTGGATCTCATGGGCGTATTTCACAATGGCTTCAATTGTCACCGGGCAACGAGAGATTGCAAGCACCATGTGCTTGAGGCCATCTTCAATACGCTTACTGATTTCAATTTCGCCTTCACGCGAAAGCAATTCGACAGAACCCATTTCACGCATATAAATGCGAACCGGGTCGGTCGTGCGGCCAAACTCACTATCGACCGTCGAGAAAGCGGCTTCAGCTTCTTCTTCCGCGTCATCTTCACTTGCCACCGAATCATTACTCATCATGGCAAGCGTATCTTCGTCAGGGGCAGACTCAAAGACCTGGATATGAAGGTTTGACAAAATCGCGACAACCGTCTCGATGGCATCATCATCAATGATGCTATTAGGCAGATTGTCGTTAATTTCGCCGTAGGTCACATAACCACGTTCACGCCCCATGCGAATGAGCGTAAAGAGTTTGGATCGACGGTCTTCAGTCGACTCATCATCGCCCTCATAGCCACTCAGCAAAGCACTCTTTTTATCTTTAGCACTACGCGCCTTACGCGTACGATGCTGCGTCGGATCAGCCTCCGTCGACTCATCCTCTTCGTCAGGCAAGTCGTCTGGCAAATCGGGAATATCTTCGGCATATTCCGTATCGACGTCATCGTCAAGCACGTCGGCATAGTCTCCGCTATCATCATCGTATTCGGCAAGATCATCGTCATCAGACGCTTTTTTCTTTGTCGACTTTTTACGCCCCTTCGTCGTCTTTTTAGTCGCGGGCTTAGTAGCGGCATCTGTCTTTTTCTTGGTACGGCGCGTTTTCTTGGCAGGCGCTACTTCTTCGGACGCTTCTCCGTCTGTCGTAGCTGACGTTTCCGCCGTCGCTTCAGCTTCTTTTGTCTCAACCGTTTTTTTCGTACGGCGACGCGTCGTCTTTGGCTTGACCTCTTCTTCAGATGAACCTTCTACAGAAAGCGTTAAACCTGTCGTTTCAAGCGTGGTCGCCGACTGATCGGCCTTGGTCGAACGCTTCGCAGGGGCGCGTTTTTTCTTCGCCGTAGCCGTCTGAGGAGTCTGCTCTTCTACCGTTACATTTGCAGACTCATCAACCGTCGTTTTCTTGGAAACAGCCATACCTATCCTCTATCATGAGAAGGCAGTTCTTTACCGTCGGTCTAACAAAAAAACAATACCGACACACCGCCCCTCTGCGTTCGCACAGCGTTGCCGTGCCACCCGCGTGAAACATGAGGAGATCACTCCTCAGCCGCCGCTGCATTAGAGACCAGCCTCTGAGTCCCTTTTGCATCTTTTGCTCTGTCCTCTCGCGAAAAACCCTTAATAGCACACAGCAAAAGAATCGCAACGAAGCCGTCCGACGTATCTCTATCATCTTTTTTCGCAATCTTTGCAAAAAAGTTGGCTTTCGCACTTGACAAAGACAGAGACAATGACTTAATCATTTTGCCATATGCGGCACAAAAAGTGGTTAGTTGGTTAGCGCAATCCCTTGCTTTCCATACACAATTTAGGGATAAAAAGTCTGCTTTAAATCAACAGTTAAGCAAAAATAAGTACTATATTGGTATTTTCCCTAATATTCACAAAAATGGCAAAAATCACGCTTTTTGAGCAAAAATCCACGGACACATCCAGCGTTCGAGTAAACCAATGGCGCCATAAAGCACGAGCCCTAAAATGCTCATCCCAAGAATGGCATTAAACATCGCCAACACGTCGCCCATCCCCCAAGCATCCATAATAAGAAAACCTAAGCCCGTGGTTGTTGCAAAGCTTTCAGCCAAAAAGAGCACGGCGACCGCCGTTCCGCTAGCCACCTTGAGGGATGTGAAAAGCGCGGGAAGCGCAGCTGGAATATAAATATGACGGATGGCTTCTCGAGTTGTGCCCCCCATTGAGCGAAAGGCTTTGGTATACGCGGGGTCAATACTCAACGCCCCTTCACGAATGATGACCAAGATCTGATAACCCGTTGTGAGTGCAATCAACAATACGCGTGACGCGTCACCCAAACCAACCAATGTAAAGAAGACGGGTAATAAAACGATTTTAGGAAGCGGATAGGTAATAAAAAGAAGCGGGCTCCCTACGAGGTCTGCCGCACGCCAGTGACCTAGCAAAAGCCCCAAAGGGAATGCCACAGAGACAGCCGTTACCAAACCCACAACCAAACGCCATAAGCTAATGAGGATATGCGACCAAAATTCAGCCGTCATCAAGGATGAAGCAAAAAGGGTTAAAGTTGCGATTGGATCGGGCAAAAGATCTGGTCCAAGCGCCACCGCGCCCATATGCCAAAGCGCCCCCAAAAAAGCAAAGCCGAGGATATAACGAAGTACGATCATTCGTCGTCCTCCTTCGCCGCAGCAGCCAAGCCTGCATGGATGCGATGTACCGTATCGTAAAAGGCCGGATGATCACGATCACCACACCCTAATTCAGGCACATAAGCTGGATTAGCAAAAAACTCGGGAGCTTGCCAACCATGTGGCGACAACATCAAAACATGCGAACCTAAAGCCACTGCTTCACTGATATCGTGAGTCACCAAAATAACGCTACACGGATGACGTCGGCGTAACCGCGTCAAGCACGCTTGCATACGCGCACGAAGCAAGGCGTCTAAAGCCGAAAAAGGTTCGTCCATAAAAAGCACTTGCGGGCGAACAATCAAAGCGCGCCCCAAAGCGAGACGCTGACGTTGTCCTCCAGAGAGTTCTGACGGGAATCGCTCTTCGAGACCCGTGAGTTTTAATTCACTCAACATTTCAGCCGTGAGTGCTTCAACATCCCCTAAGCCGACACCTGCCCCAATTTTGAGAGGTAGGGCTAGATTTTCGCACACGCGCTTCCACGGAAATAGGCCTAAATGTTGCCACACGAAGCTCGATCGAATCGACTTGATCGTTTTGGTTTCGCCTTGCGTCCCTTGCCATTCAATTGTTCCCGCTTGCAAAGAGCGTAACCCTGCTAAAGCAGTCAGAAGGGTTGACTTACCACACCCAGACTCACCCACAATGGCGAGTGAACCACCGGGCGGCAACGCAAAGCTCAAGTCTTTAATCACAGGCGTACGGTCGTAGCCCAGTGTCACATGCGCGCACGAAACCCCGAGCGCGTCTTCGTGTGACGAAAAACGCGCTGGTTGCAATAGGGTTGGGTTGATTAGAGGGACTTTCACGAGGCTTGAACCTTTATTGGCCTACGGTCGTGACCACCACGCTTTCGTAAGCTGGCACCGCTTTGATCATGCCTTTTTTAACCATCCAATCACCAACACGCGTCACGTCCGAAGCAGTTGGCAATGGCGGCAAACCGTCTTTCGTGCCAAACATCGAAAAGCGAACCATCTTGTAATCCTTGGCCACAGGTGCGGGTAGAAGCCCTTTTTTCACCATCACAGTGCGGAAACGATCGGGCTCAGACTCAATCAACTTGGCAGCTTCGGCCACCGCTTCACGGAACCCCGTCACCGTCTCAGGCTTTAACTTTTCTTGACGTAAAGCCACAACAGCTAATGCTTCATTGATCGCGCGGTCATCCCAAATCACACGACCGCCGCGAGCTTCAACCACTGACACCAAGGGTTCGGGCAACATGGCTGTCGCCACCTTACCGGTTTGAAGCATCTGTAAACGAATGGGGATTTGTTTTACTTCTAAGTTTTTGAGCGCCCCCTCGGGGAGCTTTTCGACGACCGACATACGATCGAGCAAATAATCGATAATCGTCGCCGAACTCATCGCCGTTTCGGTTCCCTTCAGGTCAGCCAAAGACTTAATCTCTTTAGCTGCCTTTGGTGAGACCACCAAACCAAACGCACGTTGGTCTTGATGCGTATGTGTCGTCGTGAGAATGACCGCTTGCGGCACACCGCGCTCGTTTTGCGTGAAGACATTCATCAAGTCACCAAAGTGACCATCCAAACGCCCCGCACGCATAGCGGCACCTAACTCAAGCGCCGATTTAAATGGAACGACTTCCACCTCTAAGCCCTTGGCTTTAAAGAGCGACTCATCAGCCGCGACATGAAGCACAATCGAATCAGCCGCAGGCAACACACCAATACGTAAGGTTTCAGCGTGGGCACTAGCCATCATGAGACCTAACAACATGGTTGCGGCAAGCATCTTATGATTCATTCTCTCGTTCTCCTGCTTTCGTATCCTCAGAGACCTGTATTGAGATCCGCATCTGAGTCTGATATATCCTCATAGACATAAGGCGCTTCGTCATCTGGGGGCACCTCGTCGGGAAGCCCTGAATAATCATACTCTTCCATACTTGGTGGCATTGCATCAGAGGATAAATCAGCCGTACCTTCCCAAGCCCCATCAGATGTACCGATCGCTTCTGGTATTGGCACAGGTGTTTGAAGTTCTTGCGCCTCAACGGCCACAGATGTCGCCATAGCGGCCGCGCGCGCACCTTCACGTGTCGACAAGGCTTCACGTACATGCGCCATAGGGTCTTGCGGAGCTGTTGCAACCGTTACCCCGTCTGTCGACTCAGACTTACCGCGCAAAAAGAGTTGCAACTTTGCGACGATGGGATTATTCGAAAAGGTCACATTGACGGGCTCATCTCGCATTGAAGCCGTTTGTTGCGCATCAAAGCGCGCCTGCGTTTCTTGACGCAAGCGATAGCCTCGCTCATCAAGCTTAGCTTCATCAGCGAGCTTTTGAAGTTCAGCACGGCGGTCATTAAGCTTACGCATCGCGACCATATCACGTGCCACATCGTGTGCCATTTGTTCAATACGCGCCTTCGTGCGTTCGAGCTCTAATTCGATAAACGCCTTTCGCACTTCCATACGTGCGCCTTCTTCTGGCGTGCCTGTCGTCAACTCCTCGGTGAGCAACGTCTCGTAATAAGCAATATGCTCACTTTCAGCCAAGCGCATCAAAAGGCTCGCTGGATTCAAATGACCGCCATCCTCTTCAGCGGCTGCGGCCCGCCACACTTCAACAATACGCTCTGCAGCCGGATGCGTACTTGTCAAAAATTCTTCTTCGATGGCGTGACTATATTCCGTGACCAATGAAGGGTACGACAAGAAACACTGCAAAATGCGTTCACGAATATCTTTGACGCGTAATCGCGGTTCTGGCGCCAGACGCTGCCAACGCGCATTGCGACCATAAAGATCGTTACCACGACGCCAGGGCTTATCACCCCCAAAGGTCGATACGGGCGACCGAGCTGGTACCAAACCAAATTGCTTTTCGATATCTTCAACTTGTAGGCGAGCAATACCGGCCAACTCACGGATTAAGACCGAACGCAAAATCGGTGCGTGTTGCATCGAAAGCACCCAAGACTTGGCCTCAGCCACGACTTTGGCACGCTCTTCGGCATACATCAGCTCTTTACCTTCAAGGAGCAAATGCTTCATAAAGTCCGTGAGACCATACGCCTTGTCGATTTGACGCTCGAACCCTTCAGGGCCTTCGGCTTTGATCAAGCTATCGGGATCGTGCTCTGGCGGCAAAAGAATAAAGCCCGCCTTTTGAACGTCACTAATCACCGGTAACGTTGCTTCAAGGGCACGACATGCCGCCTTACGACCTGCGGTATCCCCGTCAAACGAAAAGAACACCGCGTCCGTTAATTTAAAAAGCTTACGAACGTGTTCTGGCGTAATCGATGTACCCAACGCCGCCACGGACTCTCTAAAGCCCGCTTGCGACAACTGGATAACGTCCATATAGCCTTCGCAGACAATGGCACGCCCCTTAGCATGAATCGCATCACGCCCTTCAAAGTAACCGTAGAGTTCGCTACCTTTATGGTAAATCGGTGTTTCGGGACTATTGAGATACTTCGGTTGCTCGTCCCCCTTCATTGTGCGAGCACCAAACCCGATCACTAAGCCTTTGGCATTACGAATCGGAAACATGATGCGTCCACGAAACGCATCATAGCGACGGCCATTTTTGGTGTTAATGAGCCCACAGTCTTCAAGCGCTTTGTCGTTATAGCGCTCTCCAAACACACGCTGAAGCGAGTGCCAATCATCAGGTGAATAACCCAGGCCAAAGGTCTGCGCTGTCGCCCCCGTAATTTGACGATTTTTTAAATACTCTGCAGCAAAGGGCGTACTACGTAACTGTTCTGTATAGAAGTTCGCCGCCTCACTCATATAGTCGGTCAGGGTACGCGCTTTTTGACGTGCCTCACGCTTAGCTGGTGACTGATCTTCAGGCACATCCATAGCGTAAAGGCTAGCCAACTTCTTGACGGCATCTGGGAACTCAAGTCCCTCATACTTCATGATGAAGCCTATGGCATTACCAGCTTCACCACACCCAAAGCACTTAAAGAATTGTTTGGTTTGACTAACTGAAAAAGAAGGCGTTTTTTCTTTATGGAAAGGACAACAAGCCATCCAGTTGCGACCAGCTTTTTTGAGTGGGACATAGCGATTAATCACGTCGACAATATCGGCGCGATCAAGTAGTCCTGTAATAAAGCCCTCTGGGATCATAATGAATGTCGCAAAAGAAAAAAGAGACACCTAACGTTTCTTTGCCAAAAGACCGCTAGGTTAAATAGTTTATTTTATCGCACAAATACAAAAGCCCATCGTTGTTAAACGATGAGCTGACTAGCTAGACGATCATTGATCAGTCTCTCATAAATAAGAAAAACCGCCCAGAAGCGAACTCCTGAGCGGTATTCCTGCGTTTATGAACGTACGACTTAAAGCAGCCGTACCCGCCATGCAGTATCGATCAACGATTAGGCGGTGAGCTTCGCCTTAACGAGAGCGCTGACCTTGCCCATATCAGCACGGCCCGTCACCTTCGGCTTAACGATCGCCATCACCTTACCCATAGCAGCCATACCCGTCATGCCAACTTCGGCAATGGCGGCTTCGACTACTGTAGCGATTTCTTCGTCGGATAAGCCCTTCGGAAGATACGCTTCGAGCACCTTGATTTCAGCGGATTCACGTTCAGCGAGATCCTGACGGTCGCCCGCCAAATATTGCTGAACCGAATCCTGACGCTGCTTGACCATCTTGGCAATCACCGAGAGGATCAATGCATCGTCTGCTTCGATCTGTTCGTCGACCTCACGCTGCTTAATTGCGGCAAGGAGCAAACGAATCGTGCTCAGACTCGCCGCGTCATGCGCACGCATGGCAGCCTTCATATCTTCGCGGATTCTGTCCTTAATCATCACCATCCTTCGTGAGGAAAAATTAATTGTCTGTCATGCTTTGTGCCGCCGCCCAACCGACAGCACGGGAATCGAATGCTTCGCACTCGACGCCGAATCGGAAACTCTAGATTAGTAGAGCTTCTTCGGGAGCATCATGCTGCGAAGACGCTTATAGTGGCGCTTAACAGCAGCAGCCTTCTTACGCTTACGTTCAGCGGTGGGCTTTTCGTAGAACTCGCGAGCGCGGAGTTCGGTAAGAAGACCAGACTTTTCGATGGTGCGCTTGAAGCGGCGGAGGGCAACTTCAAACGGTTCGTTTTCTTTAACGCGGATAGTAGGCATTAGAACCTAACCTCAGTAAACAGTGTGATGACCCGGAAATCAAATGAAAAACCTCCTGCATCTCTGGTTCCGGGACAAGAGACGGAGGCCGAAAAATCGCGTGACGAATGTACCTGAAAAGACACCTTCTTCACGTCGAGTGCGGCATTTTGACATAAAACCTTGGGAGAATTCAAACCGATCCTGCATTTTTTTACACGTCGCCCTCAAAAAGGCTCTAGAATTTTCCGCACTATGCTAGTTCTCGGTATTGAATCCTCCTGCGACGAGACGGGAGCTGCCCTTATTTCGGATAAGGATGGCCTCCTCGCAGATGCCCTTTATTCCCAAATCGACATGCACCGTGCCTATGGTGGCGTGGTGCCTGAGCTCGCCAGTCGCGACCACATTCGACGTGCCGTTGCCCTTGTTGACGAAGTACTTGTCAAAGCAGCCAAAACGCGTGCCGATATTGATGCCATTGCCGTTACCGAAGGCCCTGGCCTCGCTGGTGCCCTCTTGGCAGGTGCTGGCGTGGCTCACGCGATCGGTTGGGCACTTGATATTCCAGTTTTGGGCGTCCATCACTTGGAAGGTCACTTATTAGCCGCTCGCCTCTCAGACCCTGCGCCAGAATTTCCCTTCTTGGCACTCTTAGTGTCTGGCGGCCACACGCAAATCATGAAAGTCGAACGCTTTGGTTCTTATGAAATGCTTGGCCAAACATTAGATGATGCCGCTGGCGAGGCCTTTGATAAAACCGCGCAACTATTAGGCCTTCCCTACCCTGGTGGCCCAGCTGTTTCTAAGCTCGCTGAAGAAGGCGAATCGGGCGCCATTGTATTAGCGCGTCCCATGATTCATGCTCCGAATTTAGACATGAGCTTCTCGGGGCTCAAGACCTCAGTCTTAACAGCAGTCCTTGCTGCTGAAGATCCTCAAGACGAAACCTTCCGTCGTAATCTTGCTCGAGGCTTTGTCGACGCTTTGGTTGATGTGCTTGCCGCCAAGCTCGTTCGTGCGATGAGGCAAACGGGGCTCAAGAATGTCGTGGTCGCGGGTGGTGTCTCAGCCAATCGACAGCTTCGTAACCGACTCACAGGCGAAGTGCGTCGTCGTCGCGGTCAGATCTTTTATCCACCGATGCGCCTTTGTACCGATAACGGCGCCATGATCGCTGCGGCAGGCTTGGCTCGCCTTGAAAGTATGACTCCTGAAGAGCTTGAAGCACTCAAAGCTAAACGCTCATTTGGTGTCAATCCGCGTTGGGCACTAAACACCCTTTAAGCTCATTCATTGCCATGATAAAAGTAACGGGACGCACTCATCGTAGCGTCCCGTTGGCTTATCTAGACTTACATATTTTCAATGGCACAATCTACCGGGATCGCGCCCAAGGCTTCAGTCAACACTTTCGGATCAATGCCAACCTGATAGCCTCGACGTCCCCCATTAATAAAGATATGGTCAAGTTCAAGAATTGTCTTTTGAACATAGACCGGCATCTTCTTTTTGGTGCCAAAAGGACTTGTGCCACCCACCATATAGCCAGAATTACGCTGAGCTTGCTCAGGCTTACATGGCGCAATATGCTTCACACCGATCTGACGTGCCAAATTCTTGGTTGACACTTCGCAGTCCCCGTGCATCAGAATGACCAAAGGCTTCGCGTGCTCATCTTCCATGATGAGCGTCTTAATTACGTGATGATGGTCTAACCCACAAGACGAAGCGGCCAAGGCCGTTCCGCCATGCTCTTCGTACTCATAGGACTTTTCTTCAAAAAGAATGCTATGTTGTTTGAGCCATTGGGTTGCTGGGGTCAAACTTTGATGCTTCGTTTTACTCATGGTACTCAATACCTTTTCGTTATTATTAACTCGTCTCAAAAAGTCTCGTCGTGCATTGTGCACCCAAAAAATAACAAAGGGATCGACAGTTGCCATTCTTTTACAACCTATCAACCCCTGCCATGACACTTAAGCCAAGTTGTCCTCGACTCTCAAACCCTTAGGGAGTGGGAAAACCACGTTTTCCTCCACACCTTCAAGCACCTGTGCGGGCTCAGCATCCAAATGAGCTTCTAAATAACGCAAGACACCCTGAACCAAAGATTCTGGGGCCGAAGCGCCCGCCGTAATACCCACGCAGTTCACGCCATCAAACCAGGTTGGATCCAAATGTTCAGCGGTATCAACGAGATAAGCACGCGTGCCTTCGCGCTCAGCCACTTCTCTGAGACGGTTTGAATTGGAGCTCGTCGCAGAACCAATTACCAAGACAATATCAACACCCGAACGAGCCAAGAGCTTCACAGCAGCCTGACGATTCGTGGTGGCATAACAAATGTCTTGACGCTTTGGTTCGTGAATATTCGGAAAACGCTGACGCAAAGCATCGATCACAACCTGACTATCGTCCGCACTAATCGTCGTTTGCGTGACATAAGCCAATGCATCTTGATTGGTATAAGGGAGCTTTGCAACATCTTCAGCATTTTCGATCAACTCAATACCGCCATCGACCTGCCCCATAGTCCCTTCGACCTCAGGGTGCCCCGCATGACCAATCATTAAGACTGTACGATTTTCTTCACGCATACGAGCCACTTCACGATGCACCTTGGTGACCAACGGGCATGTAGCATCAAACACACGGAAACCGCGACGCTCAGCCTCTTCAAACACGGCGCGAGGCACGCCATGCGCAGAAAAGACCACAGTAGCCCCTTCGGGGACTTCGGACAAGTTGTCGACAAAGACCGCGCCACGCTCGCGTAAATCGTTCACGACCGTACGATTGTGCACAATCTCATGTCGCACATAGATCGGCGCACCGTAAATCTCGAGCGCGCGTTCAACAATCGCAATAGCTCGTGTGACACCGGCGCAAAAGCCGCGGGGTTGGGCTAATAGAACTTTCATAAATCACCTTCCTAAAAGGTAGGATGGGTAAAACCGCCATCTCAAGGCGCTGAAAAGTGGCTGTCGAAGCCTCTCACTCTGCCGAAATCAGGAGGTCGCACACGCAAAAATAAAAAAAATTTCGTTAAGTCTAAAGTTTTTTGCTGATTTCCGCACACAACGGAGAAAAAACGGGTAGAATGCGCTCCACGCTCAATTTTGTGCACCGTCGACTCCCTGTACTGACACAGTGGGGCAGTCAGCCAATTTGAGGTATTTAACCTCAATCCTTGGTGGCGACTGCGCATGATCAGGCGTATAATTTAATATTTCTGCGCTCGCGTGGCTTCCCTCGCTAAAACGAGATGATGAGCCTGCGAGATGTTTTATTTTAATTTCACTGGAGTTAGAGATGGCACGAGTGTGTCAAGTCACCGGTAAGGCGCCGATGGTCGGCCATCACGTCTCGCACGCGAACAACAAGACCAAGCGTCGTTTTATGCCCAATCTGCAGTATCGCCGTTTCTGGGTCGAAAGCGAAAACCGCTGGGTTCGTCTGCGTTTGACGACGGCTGGCCTTCGTACGGTTGATAAGATTGGTATTGATGCGGTTCTGGCGGACCTCCGCGCCCGCGGCGAAATCTAATTAGAGGAGTTTCACCATGGCGAAAGGCGCTCGCGAAAAGATCAAGCTTGAATCCACGGCCGGTACCGGTCATTTTTACACGACCACCAAGAATAAGAAGACTTCCACGGGTAAGATGGAAATCTCCAAGTTCGACCCGGTGGCTCGCAAGCACGTGGTCTACAAGGAAACGAAGCTCAAGTAATTGAGTATTCGATTCGGCGAAAAAGCTCGGCAAATTTAATGGCCGGGCTTTTTGCTTATCTAGGCACCAAATCTGTTGACTTCTTTTTGAGGCCATACAAAAAGCGCGATCTCCACTCAGAAATCGCGCTTTTTATTTTACGGAGACTCAATCGTCAATTAGTCTCTTTGTAACACAGCAGCAAAGAAGCCATCCGTGCTGTTGACGTGTGGCAACATCTGGAAGTAGTCACCAAAACGTTCCCACTGCTTCGCATCAAACGTAATACCCTGCTGTGCGAGCACTTCAGCAGCAGGCACCAAGTGCCATTCAGGATGCTGCGCCAAGAAGGCTTCAACCACATCCTGATTTTCACGCTTCAACATCGAGCACGTCGCATAGACCATACGACCACCCTTCTTCACCAAGCGGCTAGCGTGTTCCAAAACGTCCTTCTGAATCTTATTGATGCGTTCCAATTCAGACGGCGCCAAACGCCACTTCAAATCAGGATTACGACGGAAGGTACCCGTACCCGTACACGGAGCGTCAATCAACACACGGTCAAACTTACCCTGCAAGCGACGGATACGTTCATCGCGTTCACTACGAATCGCGATCGGATGCACATTCGAAAGACCCGCACGGCGCATACGCGGCGCCAAACCTGCTAAACGCTTTTCGTTCACATCAAAAGCGTAGAGACTACCCGTCGAGCGCATCAAAGCCCCCAAAGCCAATGTCTTGCCACCCGCGCCCGCACAGAAGTCGCAAATCATTTCACGACGACGCGGCGTCAACAAGCGAGCAATCAACTGGCTACCTTCGTCCTGAACATCGACCTTACCTTCTTTGTAAATTGGCCACTGCGTGAGACCAGGTTTTGTCGGAAGACGAACGCCGTCAGGGCTATAGGGCGTCGGATAGGCTTCAACGCCATTCGACGTCAGTTCTTCAAGCACTTCTTCGCGGGTCGCCTTCAAGAGATTAACACGCAAATCCAATGGTGCGCCTTCAAGCATGGATGGATACAGCAAAGCCGTATCGTCGTACTGAGCTTCTAAAAGGTCATAAATCCAAGTCGGCAACTCAGCCTGAACGTGAGCAGGCGCCTTCGTCAAGTCAGCGGCGAGTACGTTCTTCAAAGGACCTTCTTCACGAGCAACCGACGTAGGCGGCAACGATTCAATACCATGTTGACGCGCTAACACCGTCAAAGCCGTCAAGCGCGGTGCGCGAGCTGGTGGCACGGGATGCATCGCCCAGGTCAACGTACCCAGATGGCGAAGCGCATAGTAAATGCCTTCAGCGATAATGCCTCGATCACGCATACCCAGACGCGGATTACTACGGAAGAAGAGCTTCATGAGTACGTCTGCCGGACCATCAAGCTTCAAAATCACATTCAGCGCACGCGTCAACTCGTCGACAATCAAGCCCGTAATACGCACTTGACCCGGCTTTAACGCCATCATGCGCTTTTCGGGCGTCTTCGGACCCTTAGCGTAGCCACCCATAGCATGGGCTTCTTGACGACGACGCTTATCAGCAGCACGCTGACGCTCCGTACGGCGAGGCGACTCCGTGCGCTCAGTCTTACGAGGCTTCTGCATCGCAAAGGCGCGACGCTTCGGGAACTTTGTTTCAGCCATAAATTTTCACTGTAAAAAAATTGAAAAGGAAGCGCTTCAAAGCCTCACTCAGGCCGCGCTTCCTCCCTAGATAAAAAGGAGACGATGTCGTCTCCGCGATTCTTTGATTTAAGCACCAAAAAGGGTCAACGAGCGTGCTGTTTCGTCATCACAAACAGTACGGCCATGTTCGCAACGCACGCGACCTTCAATGATCGCGCGAACACACTTCGGATACAGTTGATGCTCAAGCACAAGCCCACGATGAGCCAACGTATCAGCATCATCGGACGGCAAAAGAGGTACTACGGCTTGACCAATAATCGAACCACCGTCAAGCACAGGGGTCACAAAGTGTACGGTCGAACCGTGCACGCGACAACCTGCATCAATGGCGCGCTGATGCGTATCGAGCCCAGGGAAAAGCGGCAAAATAGCGGGATGAATATTTAAGATTTTCCCTTCAAATTGCGAGACAAACCCTTCGGTCAACACACGCATAAACCCAGCGAGCACGATGACACATGGATCGTAACGGCGAATGACATCGGCGAGGTCTTTTTCAAAGGCTTCGCGAGAATCATAGGCCTTATGGTCCATCGCTACGGCATCAATACCAGCCGCACGAGCGATATCAAGACCCGCTGCCTGAGGACGATTGGAGATCACGGCGGCAATGCGTGCTTGACACGTCGTTTCCCAGTTTTCTTCACGGCTCGTTCGAAGAATAGCTTCGAAATTGCTGCCGCGGCCAGAGATAAGAATTACGATGTTCTGCATAGTGGGGTCATTCTAAACCAAAGAGACTGTACTCTTTAAAGGGAATTCAACTTTTTTTCCGTATAATCGTACCTTCTATTCTTAATTCTTCTAGTCCACCGAGTCATGCACGTTTTCCGCGGTCTGCCTCACCCGTTACTTCGTCGACCTTCTGCGATTGCCATTGGCAATTTTGATGGCGTCCACCTTGGGCATCAAGCGTTGCTTGAGTATGTTAAAGAATCTGCCCTGCAAAGAGGTCTTGTGCCATCCGTTGTAACCTTTGAACCACACCCAAAAGATTTCTTTGGTCGTGGTGGTGAAGTTGCGCGTATTTCGACCCTGTATGACAAAGTCCACCATTTGCTCAAAGCAGGCATTGAACGTATCTACATTCTTCCCTTTAACGCCCAGCTTGCGTGCATGAAGGCTGAAGACTTTGTGACAGAGATCCTCATTGAGGGTTTGGGGGCTTGCTGGATGAGTGTCGGTGAAGACTTCCGTTTTGGCGGTGACCGCGCTGGCAACATCGACATGTTGCGTACGCTCTCAAAGACCTTACCCTTTGAACTCTTTGTAGCGCCTACGTTCTTTCATAAAGACGCGCGCGTGAGTTCAACGCGTATTCGTCAAGCTTTGGCAGAAGGCCGGCTATATGACGCTTCCCTCATGCTAGGTCGCCCATACACCATGACGGGACGCGTTATTCATGGCGCCGCGCTAGGTCGTCGTTTAGGGTTTCCGACCTTAAACCTTGCACCGATTCCACCAGGAAGCCACTCATACCCTGCCGTCAAAGGGGTCTACGCCGTACGCATCCATGGCTTAGGGGACGCGATTCAAAATGGCGTCGCATCGATTGGCCTCAAACCAACTGTTGCCACGAACGGGCGTTGGCTACTCGAAACCAATGTTTTTGATTGGCAAGGTGACGCCTACGGACGCGTGATTTCCGTAGAATTTGTAGAACGCCTTCGTAGCGAAAAGAAATTTTCGGGGCTTGACGAACTCAAGGCCGCGATTCAATCTGACGCAGATCAGGCACGTCGGATTTTGGGATGTGCACCCACATCGATTTAAGACCTGTTGTTTCACTTAAACCTGAAGAGCCCGAGGGGGCCAGGAGTTTTAGTTATGGCAAAAGAAGCCGGTACGGCCGCCGATACCAAAAAATATCCTCTGAACCTTCCAGACACGCCGTTCCCGATGCGTGGCAACCTGCCTAAGCGCGAACCGGACTGGATCAAGGAATGGGACGAAAAGTGTATCTATCACCGCATCATCGACGCCCGTCGAGACGCCAAGAAGTTCATCCTTCATGACGGTCCTCCGTATGCCAACGGCAACATTCACGTCGGTCACGCCGTCAACAAGATCTTGAAGGACATCATCCTCAAGGAAAAGACGCTCGAAGGCTTCCAGGCTCCCTATGTGCCAGGTTGGGACTGCCACGGCATGCCAATCGAAGTGCAGATCGAAAAGATGCACGGCAAGAACCTGTCCGTCGATAAAATGCAGAGTCTTGCTCGCGAATATGCCCTTGAACAGAGCAAGATGCAGCTCGCCGACTTTAAGCGACTTGGTGTGCTCGGTGACTGGGACAATCCTTATCGCACAATGGTCTTCAAGAACGAAGCCGAAGAAATCCGTGCGCTTGCAACCGTCGTCAAGCATGGTTATGTCTACCGTGGTTTGAAGCCCGTGAACTGGTGCTTTGACTGCCAGTCTGCTTTGGCTGAAGCTGAAGTCGAGTATAAGGATAAGAAGAGCCACACGATTGACGTTGCCTTCGAACTCTCTGACGAAGATCATGAACGCGTTGAAGGCATCTTCGGTTGCAAGATCGAAAAGCCTTGCTTCAACGTGATCTGGACGACCACGCCGTGGACGATCCCTGCCAACCAGGCTCTCAACATGAACCCCGAGCTCGAATATGGTCTCTATGACACGGGCGACCGTCTCTTGATTCTCAGCACGGGCTTGGCTGAAGCTGCGCTTGAACGTTATGGCTTCAAGGGTGAATGCATTGCGAAGGCCATGGGTGACCAGTTCGAACTCGTTCGCTTCCATCATCCGCTTTGGCACATGCATGAAGGCTATCGCCGCTTCTCTCCTGTCTACCTTGCCGACTACGTAGATGCTACGGCCGGTACGGGTATCGTGCACTCTGCGCCTGCCTATGGTGTGGACGACTTTGTGTCCTGCAAGAAGCATGGCATGACGAACGACGAAGTGTTGACCCCTGTGATGGGTGACGGCAAATATTCCGAATCGCTGCCGCTTTTTGGGGGTCTCAACATTTGGGCAGCAGCCGACAAGATCTGCGAAACGATCAATGTCGCTGGCAACCTCCTTTCTCACAGCGACATCACGCATAGCTACATGCACTGCTGGCGTCATAAGACCCCGTTGATCTATCGTGCCACGAATCAGTGGTTCGTCCGCATGGATAAGCCGACGACTGATACGCGTGGTGTGCTCAATACCGAAGCGAGCGAAAAGTCTCTCCGTGAACGCGCCCTTGAATGCGTCAAGGACACGAAGTTCTTCCCGACCTGGGGTATCAATCGTCTCTACGCGATGATTGAAAATCGTCCTGACTGGTGTATTTCTCGTCAGCGTAACTGGGGCGTCCCGTTGCCCTTCTTCATGCATAAGGAAACGGGTGAACTGCATCCGCATACCCTTGAAATCATGGAAGAAGTCGCTCAGCTCGTCGAACAAAAGGGTATTGAAGCCTGGGCAACCGCCAAGCCTGAAGACTTCTTGAGTGCAGAGGATGCGCCCAACTATGTTCGTTCGACCGACATTCTTGACGTGTGGTTCGACTCTGGTGTGACGCACTACACTGTGATGCGCGGAAGTCACTCTGAAGAACTCGGTTGGCCAGCTGACCTCTACCTCGAAGGCTCTGACCAGCACCGTGGTTGGTTCCACTCTTCGCTCTTGACGGGCACGATGCTCGATGGCCGTGCGCCTTACAACATGCTCCTCACCCACGGTTTCGTCGTGGACGAAAAGGGTGAAAAGATGTCTAAGTCCAAGGGTAACGTCGTTCGTCCGCAGGAAGTGAACGAAAAGTTCGGCGCTGAAATTCTCCGTCTTTGGGTGGCTTCGACCGACTACTCTGGCGAACTTCGCCTAGGTCAGACGATTTTGAAGCGCGTGGTCGAAAGCTATCGCCGTGTTCGTAACACATTGCGCTTCTTGCTTGCCAACACCTCCGACTTCGACATCACCAAAGATGCTGTTGCCGTAGGTGACATGCTCGAACTCGACCGTTGGGCTTTGGCCTACACCGAAAAGTTCCAGAAGGAAGCTTTGGCTGAATACGCCGAATTCCGTTTCCACAACGTGGTCACGATGCTTCAGACCTTTGCGTCTTCTGACTTGGGTAGCTTCTATCTTGACGTGCTCAAAGACCGTCTCTACACGACAGCCCCCAACTCTCACGCTCGTCGTTCGGCCCAGACCGCTTTGTGGTACATCACGAAGACCTTCTTACGCTTGATGGCACCAGTTCTTTCCTTTACGGCCGAAGAAGCCTTTAAGGTCTTCTCGCCCAACGAAAGCGAAACCATCTTCACGGAACGCTTTGAATCGCTCCCTGAAGTGGCTGATGCCGAAGCTCTCTTGGCAAAGTGGGACGTCGTTCGTACGGTTCGTGCAGACCTTCAGAAGGCCATTGAAGAAAAACGCGGCGCTGGTGAAGTGGGTTCCTCCTTGCAGGCCATTGCGCATATCGAAGCGGCACCTACCGTCTACGATGCTCTCGCCTCGTTGGACGACGAACTGCGCTTTGTGATGATCGTCAGTGCCGTGACGCTCACGAAGTCTACTGACGACACAACGCACTTTACGGTTGAAGCATCTCAGCACACGAAGTGCGATCGCTGCTGGCACTATGTGCCGGGCGTAGGCAGCAATGCCGAACACCCGACGCTTTGCCCGCGTTGTGCCGCCAACCTCTTTGGCGAAGGCGAAAAGCGCCTCTTTGCCTAATCGGAGATCAGCATGACGGACACCACCGCCCGACCGACTGCAACGAAGTTTATTCTGTGGATTGTGCTTGCTCTCTCTTTATTAGGGCTTGATCAAATCACCAAGTTCTACTTTGAAAATAACTTCACACTCGGCGAAAGCTTCCCGGTATTTACTGGTTTTAACCTCGTGTTAGCACACAATACGGGGGCTGCTTTCTCATTCCTCGCGGATGCGGGCGGTTGGCAACGTTGGGGCTTTACAGGGCTTGCATTAGCCGTCATTATCGCCATGCTCGTGCTCTTGGCTCGCAACAATCATCGTCCCATGATGGCACTTGCTTTGACACTCATCACAGCAGGTGCCATGGGCAACATGATCGATCGAACTATGTACGGTTACGTGGTTGACTTTTTAGACTTCTATTGGCAAAACTGGCATTGGCCAGCCTTTAACATCGCTGACATTGCCATTTGCGGTGGTGCTTTTTTCCTCATCCTCGATGAGTTAATCAGTAGTCGCCACTCAAAATAGCACTACGCCAACACTATTTCAGATGCTGAACTTTCGCCGCGAAAGTTCAGCATTTTTTCCATGAAAGAGGATAAGAGCCGAGCGAATAACACCCCCTACAAGCCTCTACCTGTATAAGTTCCTTATCCAAAAGTTCAACGTTCAATTGAAGGCAGTTTTCAAGCGAGTGCAATCTGTCCCAAAATCGCACCTGAGTCGTTCTCCACAATGAGATCATTTATGACACTGACGCCTGAAATCTTCTTCAACTGACGAATACTTTGTTTTACTCGTTGCACAACGACATCCCGAAATACCGAAGTTTCGCGAAAAGTAAAAGCTTTACGACTAGTTAGGACTGAATAAATAACACGACTCAGAAAATGGGCTAAAGCAACAATTGTTCGTTTCCGCCCACGTCGAAGTTTTAATGCCATAAAGCGCTCATAATAAGGCGTTCGTTTTGACACAGCTAAAGCTTGAGCACATTGAATCAAGCACCTTCGGAACCACTTGTTGTCCTTCGGGCATTTTCCACTCTTTTGTTTACCTGCCGAAGTATTGTCATCCGGACAAATGCCGAGTCAAGAGTAGAAATTTTCTGAATCTAGAAAATGTTCCTCAAGATTAGGACATAGTTCAGCGAATAATAATCGAGCTGCTCGTTCCTTAATGCCTGGAATCGACATTAGTACTTTCACATAGTGATCATAGGCTTGATGTAATTCACGGAGTCGTTCAAACGACTCTTCGTCGTATTCCAGTAACCACAGAAGTTTTTGCTTCGCTGCCAAAAGTTGGTTGGCAATTTGAGGTTCAATCTTAAAGCTCAATGCCGAATAAATTTCTTCAGCAGAACAGCGAAGGCGTTTGCAGTTGTTTTGAATGACAAGTGCAAGATCAGGTGTATTACGAAGCTTGGCATCCAGTATGACAGAGGCTGCTTTAGCGTCACGTGCGTTGATAAGAACCTGTTCCTTATCGGTAAAGCCCACATCTTCGAGTGATTCATAAACGCTGTACCAAAGCGAACCTGTCGATTCCATGAGGATGATTTGTGGGTTTTTACTTTTGCACCAGGCCGCGAATTTATCAAGGTCGTCACGGTTTGTGTAGAAATCGCGACTCTCGGTGAGCTCTTGGTGGTTGTCTAACTGGACCTGAACTGTACACACCAGAAGATTAAGATGTACGTCGATGCCTATTGTGGAAGTATAGGTTGCTTGGACAGTGATTTCGGTAGCACTGACTTCAGCCACCGCCACTCGCAAAGGTTTCTTCGCTAACGAATTCGGGGTAGACTTATTCATGTCCACCTCCTATGAAAGTTGGGTGGATTGAAAGGAGCCTCGCTGCGAGAGAAAATGGATAGACTGGTCGCGAACGAAACTCCTTCCTCTTTCATGATAGATGGTGGCGGATAATTCCGCTATCAACCGTTTTTTAGCGTTAAGCATTTCACTTTAGGCATCATTCACCTTAAATTTGAATCAGCATCTATACACCACCATTGGTTGGTTATTTGCTCGCAGGCATCGCTGCCGGCAAATATACGCCCGGCGTCTTTGCTGACCCCGCCCTTGCCAGCAACTCTCTGAACTCGGTGTCATGCTATTGATGTTTGGCGTCGGGCTTCATTTTTTCGGTCAAAGATCTCCTGAGTATTAAATTCATTGCGATTCCTGGAGCTGTCCTACAGATGTTCATTGCCACGCTCTTGGGGGGCTTAGTAGCGCACTTTGCCTGGGGCTGGCATTTTGGGGAAGCTTTGGTGTTAGGTATGTGTTTGTCATGCGCATCCACTGTGGTGCTACTCAAAGCACTGGAAGTGCGTGGCATCTTACCGAACCCCAACGGGCAAATTGCCGTAGATTGGCTCGTCGTTGAAGATATTGCCACTGTGTTGATTTTGGTCCTATTGCCACCCTTGGCTGGGCTTTTAGGCTCACAACCCAGTTCAGCGATCACAAGGCCAGACATCGCCATTCAGATTGCCATTACCTTAGACAACGTGGCCGCTTTTATTGCGGTGATGTTTTTGATTGGCCGTCGTTTATTACCGTAGTTAAAGACACAAGTCGCCCGTACTGGCTCACGTGAACTCTTCACGCTTTTCGTATTGGCTTCAGCGGTTGGCATTGCTTATGGCGCATCCGCTATTTTTAGCGTGAGTTTTGCCTTGGGCGCCTTCTTTGCCGACAAGGTCATGCGCGAATCACGTTTTGCTCATCGTGCAACCTACGAATCCCTTCCATTGCAAAACGCGTTTTGCGTGCTCTTTTTCGTGGGTGTCGGTATGCTCTTTGACTGGCATATTCTGATTGACGCCTCACTCTCGGTGTTGACCATTCTTTTGATCATCATGTTGGGTAAGAGCTTGAGCGCCTTTGGTCTGGTTTATTTCCTACGATCCCCATTACAAACCGCCTTAATCGTCAGTGCCTCATTAGCTCAAGTCGGAGAATTTTCATTCATTTTGCTCGCTCAAGCACGCGAACCTGGTTTAGCCGACGACTACACCGTAAATTTGATTGTTGGCGCAGCTATTTTGTCCATTGCGCTTAACCCTGTCGTCTTTTCGCTGATTCCGCATTTCACTTTGCAATTCACCTCACGATGGGGTTGGGCGCGTGAAGCCGCATTGCGTGAGGCGCCTTTTGAAAAAAGGGATGACGATACGCCAACAGATCAACTCCGTCACCAAATTGTCCTTACTGGTGACTCATCACTATTAGTGCCCTTATCCACACAACTATATCGAGAGAAACAAGCCATTGTTGTGAAACGGTAGCGACTACACTCGACGAGATCGGAATCAAAGTGATCGCCGGTGCCCCATGTGACGCTACCACACTCATCCATGCACACTTACTGCACGCAGAGTTATTGATGGTTTTCGATAACGGGACGACCTCTATTCACATCATCGAAACCGATCGTACCATCAAAGCTGATTTGCCGATTACCGTGATCGCTTCTGATCCTAGTATCCAGGCTGACGTGCCTGGCTACAACCATGTTCGCTTCGGCAACACCGAAGCACTGACAACCTCAGCGCTTAGCCTATCGCTCTCCGATGCTCTCTCTAACCATGCGCATTTTGGTGAATGCATTCGCTCCCCTGAACAATCAATCCTTCAGCCCAACCACATTGACGCTTCCCCAGAAATAACAGAACATAAGTCTCCACCCCATGAAGTCAAGGATGCCCCGTCTGACCTCACGGCTACCTCTGAATCCAGCAATCATGACGAGCCGACTCCAACCGAAAAGACGGACATGCGTCCAGAAACCGATCAAGTGGCAACTGCTTCGCAAGTAGATCGCCCGGGATTTTTTGATTTTCTACGTCGTAAATAACACGATAATTCGACCGAACTAGGTACAATTCATTTTGGTTGACGCTGCCATAGCCGTGGTAGCGCTTTGTGCATCATTTCTCAGGAGACTCTCCTCATGCAGTCGATCCGCCGTGTCACACTAGCAGTAACCGGAGGCATTGCCGCCTATAAAAGCTGTGAGTTTGTCCGTGCGCTCAAAAAAACGGGCATTGATGTCCACGTCGCAATGACAGAACATGCGACCGCCTTTGTGGGGCCGATTACCTTCGAAGCCCTAACTGCTCATCCGGTTGCGCTCACCGAATGGACGCCTGGCGGGCAAGGCACCATGCCTCATATCGCCTTAAATCAGGATTGTGACCTTTTAATTGTCATGCCAGCCACCGCCAACATTTTGGCTAAGGCGGCTAACGGCATTGCTGACGACTTGGTCTCCTCTTTGATTCTTGCTCGTCGTCAACCCGTCCTCTTTGTGCCTGCCATGAACCGTTTCATGTGGGACAATCCCGCCACGCAGCGTAACGTCGCGCGACTCAAAGCTGATGGCGCATTGTTTGCAGGTCCCGTCTGCGGTTATCAGGCCTGTGGAGATAATGGCGCCGGTCGTATGATCGAACCTGATGAAGTCATGGATTTGTTGCCTGGCCTACTCACTCCTAAGTCGCTCGCAGGTCGTCGTGTGGTTCTCACAGCAGGCCCCACCTTTGAACCCATTGATGACGTTCGTGGCATTACGAATCGTAGCTCTGGTCGTCAAGGGTTTGAAATTGCACGCGCGGCGCGCGACGCAGGAGCCGACGTAACACTCATCGCTGGTCCCACGACCCTCCCGACACCCTATGGCATCAAGCGCATTAACACCGTCACGGCACGCGACATGTTAAAAGCTGTTACCCAAACGTTAGACTCAAAGGGCGCTGATATTTTTATTGGTGTAGCCGCTGTAGCTGACTGGCGTGTCACCAATGCCAAAGAAGGTAAGATTAAGAAGATTGACGGTTGCTTACCTGAACTGCAATTTGAAGAAAATCCCGATATTCTTCGTACGGTAGGTGAACGTTCTGATGTCGCCGTGAAGATTGGTTTTGCAGCTGAAGCAACAAACCTTGAAAATTACGCTCGCGTAAAATGTAATTCGAAGCACGCTGACCTTATTGTAGGCAACATCGCCCATCAGGCGTTAGGCAGCGACCAAAATGATGTTTTGTTTGTGACACCAAACAACGCTGAATCCTTTGGTCCGGCCGAAAAGCATGTCGTCGCTGAAGAAATCATTCGCCGTGCCGCCCTTATTCTCAACACAAAAGAAACACATTAATCATGCAGATTGACGTCCGAATTCTTGATGAACGCATGCGTGACCGCATGCCTGCTTACGCGACCCCTGGTTCCGCTGGTCTTGACCTTCGTGCCCTTCTCGATGAACCTATCACGATCAACCCTGGCGAAACCGTGTTAGTTCGCACTGGGCTTACCATTCATATTGGTGATCCTGGCTACGCCGCTATGATTCTGCCACGCTCAGGTCTTGGTCACAAGAAAGGCATCGTCCTCGGTAATCTCGTTGGCTTGATTGATAGTGACTATCAGGGCGAATTAATGATCTCCACCTGGAATCGTGGTCAGACGCCATTTACGCTTGAACCCTTTGAACGTTTGGCTCAGTTGATCATTGTTCCTGTGATGCAAGCGGATTTCCGTTTAGTCGATGATTTTGATGCTAGCGAACGTGGCACAGGTGGCTTTGGTTCGACGGGATGCGGTTAAATCATCACATTGACAAAGAGAGTGGCCTCTTCGCAAGAAAACGGCCACTCTCTCTATTTTTCCCCCTCAAGAACGCGCTCTATGCCAAACACTCTTCCAAGAGTTAGCAGAAAAGATCGTTCCCACGAGAATCATCCCACAGCAGATCCATTCCTGAACACTCGGGATGTGATGAAGAATAAACACACTCAGAATGAGCGCCCATGCAGCATAAGAAATATTGAGCGCCATCCCTCGTGACGGACCAATACTGTCAATCGCTTTGTAATAAAAGAGATAAGAAAGCGTCCCAATGGCTGCACATAACGCCACAAACAAAAAATTGTTTGTACTAAACCCATCGACAACCAAATCCGAAATGCCTAGTAGCGGAATCACAATGGCACCGTAGATCATGGCAGAGATCCCATTCCTAATTTGCAAAGCGATTTGATTATCAATTAACGCGTGCCTCATGGCGTAGCTACCTAAGACCGCTTCCGAACCCCAACCTACCACACACACCAAAGCAAACACAAAGCCCAACACGGGATCGCTAACAATACTGTCACTCGCACTCAAGTAGCCAATGCACATAACGCCTAAAAGCGCAACAGCAAAGCTAGCGTATTGCCCAATTGAAAGCATCTCTTTAAGAAGCACGCGAGCTAGCAACGCCCCAAAAGCAGGATAAAAAGCTGAAATGCAAGCGGTATATCCTGGACCAATGTATTTAATGGCCAACATATAGCCTGTCATCCCCACAGGACCACCTAAAAGCGCAGCCATCACCACCGCTAAGCCATGCTTGGTATGTAACGCATCAGTCAATTGCTTAACGCGTCTTCTAGCAACCGTTAGACACAATAGCCACAATGCACTGAAGAGATCATGCAAAAAGGCGCCCGCCACTGGAATCAACCAAATGACCTTTGAAAAAGTGTCGTTTGGCAAAACTAGACCCAGCGCAATACCTAAAAGCACCGTATCTAAGGCCCAAAAAATACCACTCAGTAACCCGTATTTCATAAGGCCAAGCTATTCAAGCGAGTCAAATAATGTACAACATAACGGCGATAGACACCTCGCCAATCACCGACACACTCATCTAGTGCCTCTTTATATAGCGCCCAGTTGTACCAACACCAGGAAGCAAAGACGACATAGGTATAAAAGTGGCGACGCTCTTCTAGAGTCGGCATGCGCTCTAAATAATAGTCGAGTGCTTTATCCGCTTCTTCGTCAGTCAACAAACTCGTGACCACGAACGTACCGTAGTCATTAGCTTCATCTCCCATCCCGGCATACTCCCAGTCAATCAAATGAAGCTGATTGGCTTGGTCAATGAGAATATTTAAACCGAAGAAGTCATTGTGGGTTAGAACCTTTTTGCGCGTGAGCGCCTTCTCAGTCAAACGAAAAACACCCTCTCTCAAAGAGCGATCATCATCGGTCATTGCGACATACGGAAGCCATAAACCTTCGTATTTCAACCCCTGCTTCAAAAAATCAAAATCTCTTTCGATTGTAGCATCGAGTTGATGGAGCTTACGCATCAACATCATTGCGGCCTTTAATTCCGAATCTTCCTTGGGGTTCAACATTCGCGCGTCGTCAACAAACCGCGAGATCTTCCAACCCAAATCAGGACAACCTGCAATGTATGTACCATCTAGCTCAGTTTGTTGAGCAACTTTCAGCGCTGCGAACTCCGCCTGACGATCGACAAGTTTTTCTGTGCCAACGCCTGGATAACGATAAACATAACCGTGATCATCCACAGAAAAGTAGCAAGAGAGATTGGTTAAACCTGACTTCAAAGGATAAATATTCGTTAACTGTTCACGTTTGACGTTTAACACCTTCTCAATATCGTCAAGGATACGTGAAGGATTATGATCAAAAAACGTTGGATCAAAACGCTTAGCATCCTTGATGCTGTCAAATTCATAAATATTCGGAATCGTGTTCTTGTGGATTTTCATCGACAAAGAATCTAGATGAGCCACGAATATGGCTTCCCACAATTGATCCTTAGTTTCAGCTCGATCATAAACCTGAGACAAAATCCGAATAAATGCGTCAGAGAATTGCTGATCAAAATAAGCATGGCCAATCATGTACCAAGCATCTTTGCCGCCTACTTGTACAGACGAGATCTGATTATTCTGATCAACCTCCATACACCACTCTGATGTTTCTCCTGCTGCAAACTCAGCAGAGTAGAACGCACCCATCTCATATAAATGGAAAGGATTCTCTACAAAGTAATTATCAACAGAGCAAATGTAGGAGTTTTTTAAATGCCCTCTAACAGCCCATAAGGATGAGTGATTATTTCTTTTAGAAAACTCGTGGTTTTCAACAATCGTGACACCAAAACACTCTTGCAAGTATTCAAAAAGCGCTTTCTTATACCCAACGACAACAATGATTTCTTCGATACCTGCTGCCTTTAATTGTCTGATCTGACGCTCAATGAGTTTTTCACCACGAACCGAAGTTAGGCCTTTTGGCGTTTCATAAGATAAAGGAGCAAATCTAGAAGAAAAACCTGCCGCCATGATGACAGCATTGTCAACTTTAGAAGGTTCCAGTGCCTCCAAACCAACCGTTGTGATGGAGCTTAAATCGATAAAACCTTTAGCATGAAGAGCTTGCCCTAATCGGCTATTGAACAACTCGTTGGTTACTGTTTGCTTTTTTTCAGCCAGATCTCGAAGCAAACAAAACTCTTCAGCGGTGAGCATTGACAATATCCTTACTTTGAAAATTTTATTCAAATCTAAAAATTAGATTATTTCGGTATCACACTGTAGCAAAAATAAACTGAACACTATGGACTTCTTATAGACCAATTATCAAAAAGGATATTGCTTGCATGTTTTTTTTACAATGCAAGCAACACCCCTACAGTGATCAGCAACCTCTATCTTTCGTTCCAATCCTCTTCATCAGCCTCTTCCTCATCATCACCAAAGAGGATGTTATCCAAGGCTTGATGGTCTTCGAGGCAGAGACCATTCTTTTGGTCTTGCCCCAACGAATTAGAAGAATCCACCGTCAAAACTGGTCGACGTTCTGACGAGAAAGCCACCTTAACAATGGCATTCGATGCATCTTCATAACCAGGAATATCGTTGGCTAAACGACCTTCCCCCGTCAGTCGATCTGCCGTTTCAGTACGGAAAGCCTCAAGATAGGCATCATGAAGCGCCTTGTCGACCTCGATCCAACAGCCCCATGTGAAACTACCGTTTTCCTCATAGGCAAGCGGCACTTCGACCACACCGAACACATAAAAGCGCCCATCCATCGAAGCGAAATCATCCGTATGAATTGAACCACGGCGGTAACGCTCTAACGCATCAAGCATCCAAATGTCATCAGGCAATTTCATCTGAATGTCGCGACAAAGTTCATTGAGTTCGGTCATTGTGATTACCTCAAAAGCGACACTAGACTGCCACCCCATGTAGCAGTCCTTTGTTCACATTTAGATTGTATTAGGATTCAGCCACGTCGAATACCACAGCATCCTTACCATCAACATCCTTACGAATATCGAAGGTAACAACACCACCCTGCATAAGACGGCCAAAGAGCAACTCATCAGCCAACGGACGACGTACCTTATCGGCGATCAAGCGTCGCATTGGACGAGCACCCATATGTGGATCGTACCCATGCTGAGCTAGCCACTCCTTAAAGGCAGGCGTGTATGTTGGTGTCACGTTGCGAGCAGCCAATTGCGTCGTGAGTTCAGCCAAGAACTTTTCGACCACACGGCTCACAGACTCTCGTGACAGCGGAGCAAAACGCACGATCGCATCTAAACGATTACGGAATTCTGGCGTAAAGGCTTTCTTAAGTGCTTCGCCTTCATCGCCGACAGAGCCACCTTCAAAACCAATTGAGGTACGTTCAATGTCGCGTGCCCCCACGTTACTCGTCATGATAATGATGGTATTGCGGAAATCCGCTTCGCGTCCAGAAGCATCCGTGAGTTTGCCGTGATCCATCACCTGCAAAAGCAGATTAAAGAGTGACGGATGTGCTTTTTCCATTTCATCCAAAAGCACCACGCTATACGGATGCTTCGTGACTTGTTCTGTCAAAAGACCGCCTTCACCATACCCCACATACCCCGGAGGCGAACCGATCAAACGACTCACCGTATGAGACTCAGCATACTCAGACATATCAAAGCGAAGCAAAGGAATACCCATTCCCTTCGCTAATTGACGCGCGAGTTCGGTCTTACCCACACCGGTCGGCCCCGTAAAGAGGAATGAACCCACTGGACGTTCTGTACTACCTAAGCCTGAGCGAGACATACGAATCGCCGAAACCACCGCATCGACCGCTTCATCCTGACCATAAACCGTTTGACGAACCGTTTTATCGAGATCAGCCAATTCGCCGTCTTCTCGCGTTTCGACCTGATCCACAGGAATACGCGCAATACGAGCGACAAGTTCAGGTAACTTGTCAGACTTCACCTCAATGACCGTTTTGTCCTCAGGTGCACGCTGAAGTTTCGCCGCCCCAGCGAGTTCATCGATTAAATCGATGGCTTTATCTGGGAATGTTCGATCCGTAATCCAACGATCTGCCAAGGCAACTGCACGCGGCACCACATCCTCAGTGTAACGAACACCGTGAAAAGCTTCAAACTTAGGCACAAGCCCTGTGATAATGCGCTCTGCCTCAGTCTTGGTAACAGGCTTTAATTCAACGGCCTGCAAGCGACGTGTCATAGTTTCATCTTTGCTAAACGTCTGGCGCCACGCACGGAATGTGGTTGTCGCAATCAAACGCAAACGATCGTCGCTCACTAACTGCCCTAAGGCGTTGTATTCCTCTTGCGAATTACCATCCGTTCCACTAATCAACATATGTAAATTGTCGATAAAGAGGACGGCGGTTGGAATCTTCTTTAAGACCGTCGCAATCTCGTTCAACTTTTCAGCAAAAGCTCCCTTATAGCGGCTAATGAGCGAAGAGGCGTTCAATGCATACAGACGAACATCTCGAAGTGCAGGTGGCACCTCACCACGCACAATGCGTAAAGCTAAGCCTTCCACCAAAGCCGTCTTACCTGACCCAGACTCACCTAAAATCAAAGGCTTATTCTTTCGGCGGCAGCATAAGATTTCGCAAATACGCGTCACCTCATCATCGCGACCAATCAACGGATCGATTTGTCCTTCTTCAGCTTCGGCACTTAAGTTTCGTGTACAACTGCGTAAGAATTTTTCTTCACGACTTAAAGCAGGCTTCTTGGGCGCTTTGTCGGTTGCGCGATCCTCGGTTTCGCCTGTGGGCTCATCATTCTTATCATCGTTATCATCTTCTATTTGATCATTAATCTCATTAAGACGATTGATCAACAACTGACGAATCGCATCAATCGCCGCATCAGCGACGTCATCCCCTTTTGAAGTTTCCAGGTTAATGCGCATCACGTGCATCTTCTCAGCGGTATCTTGAAGTTCAGGTGGCAAATCCTCCATAGAGACTTCTTCAAGGAAGGGCCTCTTGCCTGAATTGGCTTGAGGTGCTTGTTGAGCATCGTCGTCGCTAGGCTTTTGATCATCTTGCTGAGACGATCCCTTGGCAGACAAAACAACCACGCTCCCATTCGGCTTATCCTCATAAGCTTCGGCATCCTCTAACGATTCTGCCCCCTCATCCTCTTCATCAATAGAGAGCGTTTCATCCAAAAAGTCCGCTAACCATTCAGTCGTCTCTGGAGGCGCTAATGTAAAGATGCCCCCTGAGCCATGAAGCTGTGCGTCGTGCTGACGTAAAGTTAAAAGCGTCAAACCCGCCGCATCCCAAAGCTTGGCCATGGATGAGCCTTCGCGCATTTGTGTGCGTAAGACAACCATCAAGTCGTAGACGTCCACCACACCAGAACGACGCCCCACACTCATGGCATGTATGGCTGCGTTCGCAATCCAGGACAAAATAGTGGGGTTATCAAAGTCTTCTCCTTCAAATCGAGGATCATAGGTCAACGTATTAGCCTCATTGACAACGTCTTTAATGTCATCGAGGTCTAAAATCGCGTTTTCCAAGAGCTTTGACAACATTTCGCCCGATAAGCCAACGTTGTGCAAAACCTTTTTGGTTGACTCATGCTGACACAGCTGAATCATGAAAACCATCGGTATTAGCTCATCTTGATTACGAGCTAATGAAGACGCCTGTGCCGCATAGGCAATCTTAGCAACTGTATCTTGTAAACGATATTTCATTTTATGTATCAAAAGAGGCCAGAAGGCACGTCACCTTGGTCAACCGGCACGGCCATACATGTAAAGGGGTAGCCCTCACGACGGGCTTTAGCCACACAACGAGCGGCTAATTGAATCGCTTTTTTTCTTGGATAGACCCCTGCAATCCCTTTGCCTTCGCGATGCACCGACATTGTCACTTTTTCCGCGTCCGCAGGTGTACGTTCAAAAATAGTAATCAACACATCGATCACCCAAGGAAAGGGCGTGTAGTCATCGTTAAGCATCACCACTTGCCAACGATCGAATGCGCGCTGCGAAAGCTGAGCTTTATCTGTAGCACCACAACAAGAAGTGCCAGACGTAAAATCCGTCGTCATGAAACTTATCCAAAAACAAAATTAACGAGCAAACATTAGCACAAGACAGCACAAAAGCTATGGTTTGCTTTCAACATTCAGAGGACAAAAATAAGAACAGCGCCAAATGATCAAACATCGACGCCGTTCAAAGTGATTTGCTATTCTTCAAAAATAGGATCGAGCCACACGCCCTTTTCCTCTAAGGCCTTGGGTTGGAGATGATTAGCATCACGATACCACTCGGCTAGATTACAGACATCGTTGGGACAAATATTCGGACTTGTTTCGATAATCGTAGCTGTAGCCCACTCTCTTGTGAGAGTTTTCACTTTTTCATTTGCCTCTAACCATTTTTTATTATGTGGTAATAAAATTTCAAATTGAGCATCTTTTGGATTTAAACGATTCACATGGTATATCGGATTGAAATTATCGGCTAATGGTGCTTGGTCATCCGACCACGGATTGTCTAACAAAATAAATACTTTAAGGTTCTTCCTTGTCTTAATAGCTTTCTCAAAATTCCTCAATCCAGTCTCTAAAGACTCACTTGGATACCATCCCCACATTTGACTAATCACTATCGTTTTTACTCGCTCATCTTTAATTAACTCATAAAAACTTTCCGATGCCTTACGGCAAGCCTCTTCCTTATACCCTTTTTCTACAGGCGAAAGAATTAAACAGCCACCGCTCGTAACGAATCCGACTGAAACACGAGCCGACTGAGCTAGCTTTTGAGCTCTGAGATACGACTGCTCTGTATGTGAATCTCCGGCAAAAATGACTCTCGGAAAGTGCCCTGGAGTTTCAGTTCGGATACTCCATGTAGCATAATTTACGGTAGGTGCCCCCTCATAAAACCGCCAATCACCATCATGCTTAAACGCTTTCGTATGACTTGCGTAACCAAAATTTCGATTGGGTAAACCGTCAAACTTGCTCACTAAAACGCCCGACAATACTCCAACAAATAACAGTCCAAGACAAAAGATTTCAGTCTTGACTTTGCCAATATAGATCGAACGACGAACAGGATTTTCCACGCCAAAATAAATCAACGTAGAGACGAGTACACTCAAAACTAAGGCCAGCCCTTTCAACTCATTGGAGGCTTCTGGATAGTATATAAACAGAAAAGCTAAGAGGGGCCAATGCCACAAATAGAGCGAGTAGCTAATCAATCCGACGAAAGTCATCGGACGTAAACATAGAAGATAACGGTTAACCAACGCATCCGGATATGCCCCAATAAGCGCAACCGCACCTAACACAGGCAACAGCGTAAAGCCGCCTGGATGCACAGTAGTAGAATCAGCCATCATCATTGGGATCGCGATCATACCCAACCCAAGCACAGACAAACCGTGACGCACGGTGAGAGGGATTTGGGTTGGCTTGAAAGCATAGAACTTTTCGGCCAAGGCAAGCGTAATCCCAAACCCAATTTCCCAAAAACGGGTTAAGGGAAAATAGAAATTAAAGTCGCGCCCCTTGTCCGATAGCAAACAAAAGACCAAGGAGCCAATGACAATGGACATCGTGACAATAGACAGGACTTTGACGGAGCGCCACTTTTTGAAAAGCACCGCGCATATGATCGGGAAAACGATATAGAACTGCTCTTCAATCGCCAAGCTCCACAAATGCAACAACGGCTGATGAAGTGCATCGGTCGTAAAGTAGCCGACTTCCTTCAGAAGTCGAAAATTTTGGATGAAAAGACCGCTAGAATAAACGTGCTTAGCGAGCGATTTATACTCTGCAGCAGTCAAATAAAACAATCCGACAAGCAATACAAACGCAAAGAGGAGACTCAGATTTGGCAGGATGCGCTTAATGCGTTTGACGTAAAAGTCTTTATACGAAAAACTTTGATTGAGTAAGCCCCTGAAGATGATTCCAGAAATGAGATAGCCTGAAATCACAAAGAAGATATCTACCCCATAATACCCACCTGGGATTAAACTTGGAAACGCATGATATAAAACAACAGGAAGCACGGCTAAGGCACGTAACCCTGTAATGTCATTACGCCAAACCGAATTGGAGCTAGTATCGCGATTGGCTAATAATAGTTTCACTAAAGTAGTCATGTCTACAGACTTTTAGTCCAAAATTTCAAAGATGTAGCATCTATATCAGCCTCGACCATAGAAAGGAAAATCGGGGAGAGGGGTTCCCCCTCCCATGTTACGCGACAGATTAATATCCCACTAAACGACCAAAATTGACCCGCCTCTAAT
>JAHHRH010000010.1 GCA_020025915.1 Sutterella sp. | reverse complement strand
CGTTAGCCTGTGGGGAGTCTGAGAAGAATGCTCAGGCTCAAGTGAATTCGGGGCGGTCTAAAAAGCCGACCCGAATCAGCAGCAGGAATCCACCGAAGGGATCAGTAGCGCAAGCTACTGACCCAGTAGAGAATCTCCGCCGTTCACGACGGAGAGAACGTCAACTAACTTCAACAGAAAGACTATCAGCCATTAGTTGAGCCAAGTCCTGCGCCAACTGCTTATCATCAGCTTCAACCATAATGCGAAGCAGTGGTTCCGTCCCCGACGGACGAATCAGAACACGGCCACGACCTTCGACTTCAGTACGGCAGGCTTCAACGGTACGAGAGAACTCGCGATCATTTTGCCAATCATAGCCAGCTGGAATGCGCTTATTGACTAACACCTGTGGTAAGAGTTCAAGGTCCGCTGTCAATTCAGCCAAGCTTTTACCTGTACGACGCATCGCAGAAAGCACTTGCAGTGCGCTCACAATACCGTCACCCGTTGTTTGACGGTCTAACGCCAACAAATGCCCTGACGTTTCGCCACCAAAGAGCCAAGCGTGTTCCTTCAACTGCTCGAGCACATAACGGTCGCCAACCTTAGCACGAATGAAGCCTACGTTCATTTCGTGGAAGCGTCGTTCGAGGGCATAGTTCGTCATGAGCGTACCGACAACGCCATCCACTCGACCTGTACTCATACGGTCACACACGATGACGTAGAGTAATTCGTCGCCGTTATAGACATGTCCATTAGCGTCGGCCATGATCAAACGATCTGCATCACCGTCCAGACTCACTGCGACGTCGCAATGATGTTCAGCAACCAATTGCGAGAGGTTCTCTGTATGCGTTGCCCCCACACCGTCATTGATGTTGAGGCCGTTAGGCTGATTACCTACCGCAACCACTTCAGCGCCAAGTTCATGGAAAACGTCAGGCGCAATATGGTAAGCCGCACCATTAGCACAGTCGACCAAAATACGTAGGCCCTTTAGGTCCGTACTAAAGTCAATCGTCGACTTACAAAACTCGATGTAGCGACCAGCCGCATCATCTAAACGCTGAGCCTTTCCTAACTCTGCAGAGGGTACACATTCGTAGCCACGGTCAAGTTCATCTTCAATTTCAAGTTCGACAGCGTCAGGGAATTTTGTCCCTTCGCCCGAGAAGAACTTAATCCCGTTATCGTCATAGGGATTGTGGCTAGCCGAAATCACGACACCTGCATCAAGACGCAAGGCGCGCGTGAGATAAGCCACAGCAGGCGTCGGAATCGGGCCACAGAGCACAACATCCACCCCCGCCGAAGAGAACCCGGCCTGAAGGGCGGCTTCCAACATATAGCCAGATACACGCGTATCTTTACCAATCAAGACTGCCGCATGACCATCTGCGCTCTTACGACGCAAAACTCGGCCTGCAGCTTGCCCCAAACGAAGGACAAAATCCGGCGTAATCGGTGCCTTACCCACACGACCACGAACACCATCGGTTCCGAAATAACGACGAGTCATTGATTGTTTTCTCCTTTAAATTCGTGCAATCACGTTCGATGAACAAACGGCCTTTTGAAGGCCTGATTTATTCATCAACGGCGTCCACAAGCCTCTTCTGTTGCGCGCCAAACGGCAATAGCATCGGTTGTTTCGCGACAATCATGTACACGAACAACCTGCGCCCCTTCTTGCACTGCAATCAGTGCGCCAGCAACGCTACCCGTGACGCGATCCGTTGGCTTCGTATGCCCCGTCGCGACCCCGATCGAGGACTTACGAGAAAGCCCCATCAAATAGGGCTGTCCGGATGCCACAAAACGTGCTGTTGCTCCTAACAACATATAGTTTTGTTCAACCGTTTTACCAAAGCCAAACCCTGGATCCCAACAAATACGATCCTTAGAAACACCCAAATCCTCAAGCAAGCGTTGACGATCTTGAAGGTAAGCTTCGACTTCGGCCACGACATCATGATAATCCGTCGACATTGAACGGTGCATCACGACCAACCCGCACTCAGTACGCGCCGCCGCTTCCATGGCACCTGGCATCTCAAACCCACGAATATCGTTCAAGATATGAACACCCAAACTAGCCACATCGTTCATCATTTCAGGCTTAGAGGTATCCACGCTCACAATGAAGCCCTCATTCACCAATCGTTCGACCACTGGCAGCACACGACGACGTTCTTCTTCAAGGCTAACGCCCCTTTCATCGAATCCCGGGCGCGTCGACTCACCACCCACGTCAATTATGTGCGCGCCTTCATCACGCATGCGGTGCGCCCAAGCAACAGCATCTTCTAAGCCGTTATGCGTGCCACCATCCGAAAAGGAGTCTGGCGTTACATTCAAAATCCCCATCACTAACGGATGAAGACGGTCGACATTGAAGAGATGGTTAGCACAGCGCCACACATTGGTTCGAACTTTAGTTTCAGTCATGTTTTCTCTTTTCAATAAGCGAAAAAGGCTGCAGAGCCCTAAAACCCTGCAGCCAGTTTGTATCGACGGCGTTATTCGTTTCGGCGATCAAACTCATCAGCCTGATCGGTCACATCACGCGTTTCATCCTTCTCTACCTGAGCCGCGTCAGACGTCGTCTGAGCTTCGGATGAGTTGTCCGAAGGCGTCGGCTTAGCTTCCTGAGGCTTCACTTCAGAAGCCTTTTCAGCAGACTTCGTCGACTTAGGCGGACGCGGTTCACGACCTTCCATAATGTCGTCAATCTGATCGGAGTCGATCGTTTCCCATTCAAGAAGCGCCTTTGTCATCGCTTCCATCTTGTCACGATTTTCTTCAATCAACCGACGAGCAAGTGCATACTGCTCATCGATGATACGGCGAACTTCAGCGTCGACTTCCTGCATCGTCTTTTCAGAGATGTTGGTCGTCTTCGTCACCGAACGACCCAAGAAGACTTCGCCTTCATTTTCAGCGTAGACCATAGGACCGAGCTTTTCGCTCATGCCGTAACGCATGACCATATCGCGAGCCATCTGCGTCGCGCGTTCGAAATCATTCGAAGCACCCGTCGTCATCTGGTTCATGAAGACCTCTTCAGCAATACGACCACCAAAGAGGATAGCCAAACGCGTCAACAAATACTGACGGTCATAAGCATAACGATCTTCCTTAGGCAACTGCATCGTCAAACCTAAAGCACGACCGCGCGGCACAATCGTCACCTTATGAACAGGATCGGACTTAGGCAACAAGCGCGCCACCAAAGCATGACCCGATTCGTGATAAGCCGTATTGCGACGTTCGTCTTCGCTCATAACCATGGCACGACGTTCAGCACCCATCATGATCTTATCCTTGGCGTTTTCAAAGTCACACATTTCAACCACACGTGCATTACGACGTGCAGCAAAGAGCGCAGCTTCGTTGACCAAGTTAGCAAGGTCAGCACCTGAGAAGCCAGGCGTACCACGGGCAATCACCATACTGTCAATATCCTTACCGACAGGGATTTTGCGCATATGAACGTTAAGAATGTGGTCACGACCACGGATATCTGGCAATGGCACGACCACCTGACGGTCAAAGCGCCCCGGGCGGAGCAAGGCCGGATCTAAGACGTCCGGACGGTTCGTTGCAGCAATCACGATCACATTAGCCCCAGAATCAAAGCCGTCCATTTCGACAAGCATCTGATTCAAGGTCTGTTCACGTTCGTCATTGCCGCCACCAAGACCAGCACCACGCTGACGACCAACCGCATCAATTTCATCAATGAAGATGATGCAAGGTTCATTCTTCTTAGCCGTTTCAAACATATCGCGAACACGTGCAGCACCAACACCAACGAACATTTCGACGAAGTCTGACCCCGAAATCGTGAAGAAGGGCACACCCGCTTCACCAGCAATGGCCTTAGCCAACAACGTCTTACCCGTCCCCGGAGGTCCAACTAAAAGCAGACCACGCGGAATACGACCACCAAGACGCTGGAAGCGCTTCGGTTCACGTAAAAAGTCAACCACTTCCTGAACGTCTTCCTTGGCTTCTTCGCAACCAGCCACGTCACGGAAACGAACCTTATTGCTTTCTTCGTCCAGCATACGAGCCTTCGACTTACCGAAACTAAAGGCACCACCGCCGCCACCGCCACCTTGCATACGACGCATGAAGAAAATCCAAACGCCGATAAGGAGGATCATTGGGAACCAAGAAATGAAGATCGACGTCAAAATAGAAGGCTCTTCTTCGGCCTTGCCGTAGATCTGAACATTATTCTTACGAAGCTCATCCACCATCCATAAGTCGCCAGGATTCGTGAGCTTGAACTCTTCACCAGTCTGAGGCGTGATGACCAACGTACGGCCCTGGATATCCACTCGACGGATCTTACCCGCCTTAGCGTCCTCCATGAACTGTGTGTAGCTCATCACATCCTGCTTGGGCTGATAGGTATCTTCGTACTGACGGAAAATCGTAAACAGTACCAAACCCACTAAAGCCCATATGGCAATGCGACCAAAAATTTTATTATCCAAAGCAGTTTCTCCGGGCGAGTCCAAGCGACAAAAGCGTCGCTCGACTCTTATTTTTTTATTGCTATAAGAACATAGTTCGAAATCGCTGCGTCAACCGCTAGCATGACGAACAACAATGACCATATTTTAGCCGTTATATATCGTCAGTTTGACATACTCCAAGCCCTTTTATCGAGCTTGGTTTCGTTTAGCACTTACAAAATAGTGACTGTTTATTTCGGCGCCTTCAATTCACGAGCGACCAAATACACTTCTGCGGACGAATCGCGAGAAGCGGCAGGCTTACGGGAGTAGACCTTCTTAAACGTCTTTTTAAGCGCCTCGACAAACTGCGAGAAACCAGAGCCTTGGAAAGCCTTGGTTACGAAGACGCCATTAGGCTTCAAATGCTCGAGACAGAATTCGTGCGCAAGCTCATTTAAGAGGAGTGAACGTGCCGCATCGGCCGCCGCAATACCAGAAAGATTTGGTGCCATATCACTTAAAACCAAATCCACCTTGTTTCCGTCAAGAATTTCTGATAACTTGTCGGCGATTTCCTGTTCACGGAAGTCTCCCTGCAGGAAGGTAACGCCGTCGATGGGATCCATCGGCAAAATATCCATGGCGATGATGCGGCCCTGGACATTGCCCTCACGATCCGAAAGACGTTCGCGGACAATCTGAGTCCAGCTTCCCGGCGCAGCACCGAGTTCAACCACGGTCATGCCACGACGAAGCAGATGTTCACGATCATCGAGTTCAGTCAGTTTGTATACCGAACGGGCTCGATACCCTTCGGCCCTGGAACGCTTCACGAACGGATCATTAATATGACGTTCGATCCAGGCGCGGTTTGACCGCAATTTTTTTGTTGCTACCGGCATAGTTCCCCAGACAACTGTTTATGCCTTTGCGTCTCGCGTTTCACAATGAAACGCCGCAATGGCTCAAAGAATTATTATGAAAGAAATTATTCTCGCGCGCGACGCGCGCCTGGCCCTTCGTTCTCAGGCCCACCACATTGACCCTGTCGTCTTACTTGGCGCCAATGGTCTTACCAATGCTGTTATGCACGAAATCGATCGTGCCTTGACCGCTCATGAACTCATCAAGGTTCGCGTCCCTACCGATGACCGTGAAGAACGTGAAACCATCTACGCAGAAGTCGCCGAAAAGCTTGGCGCCGCTCGCGTTCAGATGATTGGTAAGCTTCTGATCTTCTGGCGTCCAGCTGAAGAAAGCGATCGTCAGAATGCTGACGAAGCTGCTCGTGTAGCGATTCTCTCCATGCAGACTGCTTCGGTAGCCGGCAAGAAAGAACAAACCAAGACGACCAAGCGTACCCCATTGAAGGTTAGCGTTCCAGCCAAGAAGATTGCTTCTAAGAAGCCTGGTGAGAAAAAGAAGAAGGTCGAACCGGCCCCGCGTCGTGCTCGCCCGAAGTCCAAGCGAGTCACGAAAAAGGCTGCTGGCGCCCGTTCTTAACCTCTGAAGATCCGAACTTATCTCACGACAAGTTTGGAAAAAAGAGCGCAACCCTTAACCAGGAGTTGCGCTTTTTTATATCTTGCAGCGACAAACGGTTAGATATATTCAACCGATTCAATTTCGTAGGACACCAAACCCTTAGGTGCCATGAACTGAACGCTATCGCCTTCAAACTTCCCAATCAAAGCTCGAGCGATCGGAGAAGACACAGAAATACGGTTTTCCTTGATATCAGCCTCATCGTCACCAACGATCTGATACGTCACACTGATATCGTCATCTTCGTCATAAAGACCAACCGTTGCACCAAACACAATACGTTCGCCAGCATCTACACTCTTGGGGTCGATGATCTGAAGGGCAGGAATCTTACCTTCAAGTTCAGCAATACGACCTTCGATGTGGCTCTGTTCTTCGCGAGCGGCATCATACTCAGCGTTTTCAGACAAGTCACCCTTTTCACGGGCTTCTGCAATCGCCGCCACAACGTTCGGGCGAGCCGTCTTCTTCAAATATTCAAGTTCGGCCTTGAGCTTTTCAGCGCCACGGGTCGTAATGGGAATACGGGTCGACATCATTTTTTTGTACTCTAAATGAATGGAAACGTCCGGTCAGACCACGCTCACCGGACGTTTTTTTAAGAATTCGGGCACCAATGCATCATCATTGGTGAATGTTCCGTTAGTTTAGCAAACCCTTACGGCTCTGTGCCGTTAAGAGAGGCTAAAAACCTTCAAGCTTATGCGTAGTTTTGTGGATCAAGCTCTCTTTCGATTAACTCAATCAGAATATGAATGCACTTGATATGTAGCTCTTGCACACGGTCAGCCCAACAACCTGCTGGCGTCACGATCGAGACATCAGCAAGTTCCGTAATCGGCGTCTGATCTCTCCCCGTCAAGGCAACCACCTTGACACCTTTTTCTCGTGCCACCTGGGCAGCCTTCACAATATTCTTGCTTGTGCCCGAGGTTGTAATCGCAAGCAACACATCATTCTTATGACCATGCGCCTGAACATAGCGAGAGAACACCTCTTCATACCCATAGTCATTACCAACACAAGCCATGTGTGAAACATCAGAAATCGCTAAAGCAGCATAGGGACGACGATCGCTACGATAGCGCCCTGTCATTTCTTCAGCAAAATGCATGGCATCACAAAGACTACCGCCATTGCCGCAACTCATCACCTTACCATCAGCTTGAACAGCTTTTGCCATCAACTGTGCGGCCTCTACAATGGCATCGAGCGTCTTGTCATTTTGCATCAGAGCTTCGAGTGCGGCATGCGCATCACAAAGTGCTGTCTTGACATGTGCTTTATCCATGATGTTCCCTTTGTCTAAATCTAAAATCTTGCTTTTTTACAGAAGAAGCCGTGTGCCAATTACCACACGGCCTTCACAGCATAGCGAGCATTGTGTTGCTATGCATCTCGTCTTGAGTAAACCGCATTAGCAATCGTACTCAGATCGGTATATTCAATTTCGATGCCCGCGGGCAACCCTCGTGCCAAACGGGTCACACGTAACTGCGGCCAACGCTTTTTTAAGGCTTCAATCAAATAGTAAGCCGTCGCATCGCCCTCAGGGGTGTAACTCATTGCGATCACCACTTCACGCAAGATCCCTTCTTCGACAGCAACGCTGATACGCTTCATTAATTGATCAACACCGATGTCACCCGGTCCCACGCCTGTCACAGGACTTAAACGCCCCATCAATACGAAATAAAAGCCTGGCCATGCCAACGAAGAATCTAAGGCCATTTGGTCAGCCGCACTTTCGACGACACAAAGCAACCCTGGATCGCGACCTTCATCAAGACATACTGGGCAAATATCTCCCTCGGTAAATGTGTTACACAACTTGCATCGTGTGACACCGCCTCGGACTTTTGAGAGCGCTTCTCCTAACGCATCAAGAGCCCCGTCTCGGTTTTGAAGCAGATGAAAGGCTGCACGTTGAGCCGAACGAGGTCCAAACCCAGGCAATTTTTTTAAGGCTTCAATGAGATCCAAAATAGCTGGAGAGAGCCGAATACTCATACCTTTACCCACGCGTAAATTGCATCTTGATATCGGCGGGCTTTCCAAAATAAGGCCATGAGGTGACAAGCACGTCTACCCCAGCTTCCGCATAGGCAGCCGCATTCTCCGCATTGACGCCGCCAGCCGCATTGATAATCGTCCCTGGTGCGACTTCATGAAGTTGCTCTGAAAATGCCTTCATGACTTCTGGTGTAAATCGTTCACACTGAATAATGTGTACACCCATCTTCGCCCATTTCAAACCATCTTCAGGCGAATCCACCTCAACAGCGATCTTGCGTTCTGGTTCTACTTGAATCAAACGCTTCACAGCAGCCTCTGGATCGCTCGTTAAGTCACGATGTTGATCAAAAACCAAAATGGAGTCTGAAAGCCCTGCGCGATGCACAATACCGCCGCCAGCCAAGAAGCCACAAAGCGAAATCGTTTTAGCGCCAGGAAAGTGTTTACGGGTGCCTGCGACTTGAATCTGTGGATTGACAGCCTGCGCTGCCTCACACATCTGTCGGGTGCGTCGTGCAATGCCGCTAGCGTATTCCATCACGCATTGTGCTTCTTTATAGACCACATGAAGCGCCTCAGCTCGCCCGGCCACCCTTAGAATCGGCATGCCTTTAGCCACTACGTCACCGTCGCGAGCCAAGCATTCAGGCTTTAAACCGACAGCCTCAAATAAGCGCGCGGCAATTTCAACGCCAGCCACAACCCCATCGGCTTTCGACCATGCCGTAAGGATTGCTGGTTCGTCACCAATCCCCATACCTTCGGTCGTAGGATCGTGAAGTTGCCAGTCGCTTTCGAGCAAACTATCAATAAACGCTTGTGAAATACGAATCATGATGGTCTCCAAAATAGACAAAGCCGCCGATCCTTTCGGCATCGACGGCTTCAAGAAGCGCTATCGTTCAGATTAGAACGGCAACTTCATACCCGGAGGAAGTGGCACTTCCTTACGCATACGAACTTCCGATTCTTCGTCAAGACGATTAGTGGCGTCATTGAAAGCAAGCTGAATCAAATCTTCGAGCATTTCGACATCATCTGGCGTCACAACAGACGGGGCGATCGAAACGCGCAAGCACTTGTGCTTACCATTAATACGCACCTTGACAGCACCATTGGCAGCTTCGCCATCCATTTCCATGGCTGCGATTTCTTCCTGAACCTTGGCAAGTTTGGCCTGCATCTTCTGAGCCTGGGCCATCAATCCGCCCATATTACCGCCGAATCCGCGCATTGTATTTTCCTTTAGTTAAATAGTTCTTTAGCCGTTAGTCATCTTCACGAGGCTTAACGGACATTTCATCAATCGTACCATGAAAGAGAGCCTGCACCTGTCGAACAAAGGGATCATTACGAAAACCTTCAATCAACTGTCGACGTGCTTCTTGGCGCTCTTTCTCTTCAGTATCTGCAACGGTATTACCCGTCACGTGCCCAACCTCAAATTCCACCAAACAGTGGTGGCCAAAATAGGCCGACAAAGCCTCCGTCAATAGTTGACGACTGCTTTCTGTAGCAAAGGCTGCCACGCTTAAACGTAATTTCACATGTCGCTCTGTTAACTCAATCACTTGAGCAGTTGTCGCGAGATTACGTAAGGGACCTGTGAGTTTTGCTCCTGCGATAATCGACCGCCAGTCGAGAGAGCGTTCCTCAAGCCGAGGCTCTACGGGAAGCTCCGGAGCGTACTCAACTGGCGGAAGGTTCTCCCCAGGGCGGGGTATCGTCATCAAGCGTCGTCACTGGCGCTAATCCTGGGGGCGGCTCAACAGGCGTAGGTATTGGCGGAAGACCTGAACTACGCCCCACGGCACGAGGGCCGTCCGTTGTAGTTGACGCCATGGCCTGTGGCATCGATGGCATTGAAACAGGCGGCACCTGCGAACGACTGGCATCACGCGCAGGCACCTTGGAAGCCGCACGCATACCTGCTGGCTTAAATGCCAACATACGCAACAATGCCATCGTAAAACCTGCATATTCGTCAGGGGCCAAATTCAAGTCGTTGCGACCGTGAAGAGCTACCTGGTAGTAGAGTTGAATTTCCTCTGGTCCAAAAAGCTGAGCGAACGCTTGAATTGCTTCACAATCCGGATCTTCAGGACTCACGGCTGTTGGCACTCTCTGAACCAAAGCAGTACGGTGTAATAACCCAGCTAAATCACGCAAAGCTTGTGCAAAAGAGAGCCCCTGCGTTTGCATAGCATCTGCGATTTCGACCATCTTCGCCCCGTCACCTGCGGCCAAAGCACGCAAAATCGCCGTTAACATTTCGCTGCCACTCATACCAAGCATGCGGCGAACACCGTCTTGCGTCACTGTGTTGCCGCAATAAGCAATGGCCTGATCTAAAAGAGAGAGCCCATCACGCATCGAACCGCGCGCCCCCGTTGCCAACACTCTCAAGGCGCCTTCTTCAAAGGGAATACCTTCAACCTGAAGTATGTGGCTCATATGCCCCACAATGCCCTGTGGCGTCATGTTACGCAAATTGAATTGTAAGCAACGAGACAACACCGTGATCGGCACCTTCTGTGGGTCGGTCGTTGCCAAAATAAATTTCACGTACTCTGGCGGCTCTTCCAAAGTCTTCAACATGGCATTGAAAGCCGTTGAGCTCAGCATATGGACTTCGTCGATCATGTAGACCTTGAAACGCCCATGCGTCGGCGCATACATTGCGCGTTCAAGCAAAGCCGTCATATCCTCAACAGAACGGTTACTTGCCGCGTCCATTTCGATGTAATCAGGGTAGCGACCTTCATCGATCGCACGGCAAGCTGGACAAACGCCACACGGATGTGCCGTCATATCCCCTTGACCATCAGCCCCCTGACAATTCAGCGCCTTAGCAAAAATACGAGAAATCGTCGTCTTCCCAACACCACGCGTCCCCGTAAAGAGATAAGCATGATGCAAGCGCTTTTCAGTTAAAGCCCGCGTCAAGGCAGTCACGACGTGATCTTGACCGACGATTGTTTCAAAGTCATGAGGTCGCCATTTTCTAGCGAGTACCTGATAACTACTACTCATCCTTATTCCTTTAGCTTGAGAGATCCGTCGCTAATGTCTCGTGTTCCGAGTCGAAGACGACTAACGTATAAACCATGATTGTATTGTGCTTTATCCTTGCGCTGCTTTTTGCAACGCATCCCCCGTCAGACGGCAAATTCGCCAATCAGGCATGACGACAGCCCCTATGCGCTCGTAAAAATCAATGGCAGGCTGATTCCAATCCAAAACCGACCAGTCAAAACGACCGCAACCCTCTTTGATCGCTGTACTTGCCAAATAACGGATCAAAGCACGGCCATAACCCTTACGGCGCGCTTCTTCCACCACAAACAAATCTTCGAGGTAGAGACCACGACGTGTTAAGAAGGTAGAGAAATTAAAGAAATAAAGCGCAAACCCTACAGGACGCTCGGCCTCAGTCACTTCATCACGTTCCCATGCGATCACGCATCGAATCACAGCACGTGAGCCAAAAAGCTCTTCATGAAGACCCTCAACGGTCGCGTGACACTGATCTTCTAAACGTTCATAACGTGCCAACGCAAAAATCAAATCACGAACAATTTCACAATCTTCTTCACGAACGGGACGAATTTCGAGGCTCATAGTTCTAAGCAATCAAGTAGATATAAAAAACACACCCTGTATGTTAGGATAGTTTGTTTATTTTAAATGAACCCGTTCAGAGATAACAAAAAAGGCGCAATCCTTCATCGAATCACGCCCCAAACACCACTGCAATAGTAGAAATAGAAATGGCGAGCCTTATCCTCGGCACTGCTGCAAACCAGTATGGCTGCTTCGTTCCCGACCTGACCAGGTTCCTGGGGACAGCATGCGAGGGGACCCGCCAAGATCAATATTTTATAGAAAGTCTCAGTTTTTTGCAAAATTTATTGTTTGTCACTACATTTTGACCCAACAAACCGAAGTGCTTGGTGCTACTATTACATCACTTCACAGAAGAACCTAACAGTTACTTCTCGTTCTCAATGGCACGGTTCCTTTCTCATCCTTCATGTGCCTTTTATCCAAATTCTTTTAATTTGCTCTATCCTGACGATCGCACCCTGAGTGCCTTTAATTTAGAGCATAGACACTTTTTCATCTGGAGTAGCCATGAGCGAAATCATCCACGTGAATGACGACAACTTCGAAAACGTCGTATCTCAGTCCAATGCCACGGTTTTCGTTGACTTCTGGGCCCCTTGGTGCGGTCCTTGCCGTATGCTCGCACCGCGTCTTGAACAAGCCGCTCAGACGTTCGACGGCCGTGCTGTGATCGCCAAGTACAACTGCGACGAAGCCAACCGTTTCGCTGGCGAATACAATGTTCGCGGCATCCCGACGATCATTGCCTTCAAGAATGGCGAAGCTGTTGCCCAGCGTACGGGTATGTGCGATCAGGCCACGCTCGATGCCTTCATCGAAGCCAACCTTTAATTCGTTTCCCATAACCGCCACCGACATCGGTGGCGGTTATTTTGGTTAAGCCAAGTCTCTATTGAGACTTCCTTTTCAGCCTCTCACTCTCAATCCCTCCGACGCCCCATTCTCGTGGCGTCACTCATTTCTATGCATCTTTCTGATCTCAAATCCCTTCACATTTCTCAGCTGCTTGATATCGCCTACGCACTTGACATCGACAACGCTCAGCGTATGCGTAAGCAGGAACTCATGTTCGCCATCCTCAAGAAGAAGGCTAAACAAGGCGAGCAGATCTTTGGTGACGGTACCTTAGAAGTGTTGCCTGACGGCTTTGGCTTCTTGCGTAGCCCGGATACGTCCTATCTCGCTAGCACGGACGACATTTATATTTCACCCTCTCAGATTCGTCGCTTCAACCTTCATACAGGCGACTCCATCGAAGGTGAAGTTCGTACGCCGAAGGATGGTGAACGCTATTTCGCCCTCGTTCGCGTTGAGTCCGTTAACGGTCTTCCGCCCGAAAGCGTCAAGCACCGTATGTTGTTTGAAAACTTGACGCCGCTCTTCCCGAACGAACACCTTGTTCTTGAACGCGATATGCGTGGGGATGAAAACCTGACGGGACGCATCATCGACATGATCGCCCCGATCGGTAAGGGTCAGCGTGCCTTGATCGTGGCACCTCCCAAGTCTGGCAAGACGGTCCTTATGCAGCACATTGCACACGCCATTACGGCTAACCATCCCGATTGCGCTTTGTTTGTACTTCTCATCGACGAACGCCCTGAAGAAGTGACCGAAATGCAACGTTCCGTCAAGGCTGAAGTGGTAGCGTCTACCTTCGACGAACCCGCTTCTCGTCACGTTCAGGTTGCTGAAATGGTCATCGAAAAGGCCAAGCGTCTCGCTGAAAGTAAGCGCGACGTAGTGATCTTACTTGACTCAATTACGCGTTTGGCACGTGCCTATAACACGGTGATTCCGTCGTCTGGTAAGGTTCTCACGGGTGGTGTGGATGCCAACGCTCTCCAGCGTCCGAAGCGCATCTTCGGTGCTGCACGTAACCTCGAAGAAGGCGGTTCCCTCACGATCATTGGTACGGCGCTTGTGGATACGGGCTCCCGTATGGACGACGTGATCTACGAAGAGTTTAAGGGTACGGGTAACAACGAAATCCACCTTGAACGTCGCATGGCTGAAAAGCGTGTCTACCCTGCCATCAACCTAAATCGTTCTAGCACCCGTCGTGAAGAACTCTTGCTTAAGCCCGATGTTCTTCAGAAGGTTTGGATTCTTCGTAAGTTCCTTTACGACATGGATGAACTTGAGGCCATGGAATTCCTTCTCGACAAGATGAAGGCCACGAAGACCAATACGGAATTCTTCGACTTGATGAAGCGATAACCATTGACATCAAATTCAAAAAGGGGCAGATCTAACGATCTGCCCCTTTTTGTTCGATTTGAAAGAATCCTTTAGCGATTACTGCAGGTTCGCACGAATATGTGCAACCACCGCTTCATCATTTGTGGACGTCACTTCAATATGCGTAAAGCCAGCCTCTTTTAAGCGTCCCACAATACGGGGATGCAACGTAATGGCTGTCCCCTTCGTTAACCATTCACGCACTTCAGAGATAGGACGAATCGCATGGAATAGCGCATCGACTGCGTCAGTACTCGTGATGTAAACAATAGGAGACGGACCATGCATAGCCATCAAGATGTCATTACGCTGATCTGGCGTTAACTCAATCGGCACGCGCACATAGGCACACATCGTCACGACGTCTGACCCCATGCTTCTAAATTGCGTCGGCAGCCATTCGCGCCCTGTTTGACCTCGAAGGAAGAGGACTCGAGACGGTGCACCACGACTCTTCAAGATTTCCCAGAGTGCTTCGCTACCCGAGCTTTCGGCATCCCCTTCGGGATAGATCAAACGAACATCAGCACCCCAAGCCGCACGAATAACTTTCGCAGTACCCTCACCTACGGTCGCGAGCGTAATATGCTCAGGCCACTCACGCACCCAATGCGCGGTCGCAGCGACAGCCGCAGGACTAGGCAAAATCACCATCTCAACATCATCGAGATTCGCAAGGCGCTCTTGCACCATTTCGCACCCAGACGACGCAGGCAACTCAATGCGAAACGCTGGCCAACGCCAACTTGCAATACCTTCCTTTTGAAGGGCACCGGCAAGACGATTATTCGCCTCGCCGGGGCGCATCAAAATGACAGGCCTTTGTAAAGCCATAAAAGCCTCTTGATTGAACGAAAATTAACCGAGAACAGTTTTCAGTATAGCGTCAGCACCCTGACGACGGAGTTCTTCGACTGCCTTGGCTGCGATCGTTTCAGGATCCTTCCAATCGCCACGCACTTCAGCACGAATCGCTTCACCCGTCTTGTGGTTACCAACGAGCGCACGAAGCCATAATTCTTCGCCTTCAACAATGGCATAGGCAGCCAACGGTACCTGGCAAGACCCACCCAAGGCACGAGAAACAGCACGTTCAGCTGTGCAGCAAGCACGCGTATGAGGATCGTTAATGAAAGCCAACGCCTCATGCATTACAGCATTGTCAGCGCGGATTTCGATCCCTAGCGCACCCTGCCCAGGAGAAGGCAAGCTCACTTCAGCTGGAATGATTGAACGAATACGGTCGTGCAACTCAAGACGCTTGAGACCAGCAGAAGCCATCACAAGCGCATCAAATTCACCGGCATCGAGCTTACGAAGACGCGTACCCACATTACCGCGAATCGGAAGCACTTCAAGATGCGGATAATTCATGCGGATCATGAGTTCGCGACGCAAACTCGCCGTACCCACACGGGCACCCTCGGGCATTTCGTCAAGGCTTTGATACTTCGGAGACACGAAGGCGTCGCGCGGGTCTTCGCGTTCGCTCACAGCCACAAGTTCGAAACCTTCGAGCAATTCCATCGGAACGTCCTTGAGGGAGTGCACAGCCAAATCTGCTTCACCTTCCATCATGGCCACTTCAAGTTCCTTTGTGAAAAGACCTTTGCCGCCCACCTTGGAAAGCGTACGGTCAAGGATTTGGTCGCCACGCGTCGTCATGCCAAGGAGATCAACCGTCGCAGACGGATAGCGTTCGCGAAGAACAGCCTGAATATGTAAGGCCTGCCACATGGCCAGGGGACTTTCTCGGGTAGCGATGACGCAACGTTCAAAATTAGACATGATGCTGAATCTAAGGATCTAGGTCCCACTGTAGGGACAACAATAAAAAGGAAAGCCGGCTTCTAGATTCCGGCATTTTTTGGGCATTTTAACAATAGAACTTTGTTTAACCCTTAACGATACGCCAACAAACTTTAAGGCCTTCAACAAGGTCACAGTATTTTTGTTCTTTCACTTGCACTTACGCCTTCAATCTGACATAATCATCCGCTTCCCAGTTGGCACGTGGGTAGGCATGCCTGTTGTAAGACCCGACATTTCGGGCGAACTCGTAAGGCCGCCAGGGCGACCGACAACAAAACTAGGAATTATTTAAAAATGAAGACAGGCATTCATCCCGAATATCGCGAAGTCGCTTTCGTCGACCTCTCCATCAACCAGACGTTCATCATCCGTTCCGCCGTTCAGACGCGCGAAACGGTTGAGATCGACGGCGTGACCTACCCGATGTTCAAGCTCGATACGTCCTCTGCTAGCCACCCGTTCTACACGGGCGCTCAAACCCGTATCGTTGAAGCAGGCCGCGTTGAAAAGTTCCGTGCCAAGTTCGCTGCCAAGCAGCAGGCCTTGAACGCCGCCGCCGAAGCCGCCAAGGCCGCCAAGTAATCTTGTGCGTTTGGCCATGCGGCAAAACGTCGCATGTCGCTTCTCCGAAAGGGCAGTTTCCGATTTATCGGACTGCCCTTTTCATTTATCCTAGAAAAATGAACAATGTCTAAAATTCTTCTATAAAGGATCTCCCGTGCTCAGTCAGCGATCCACACCCGTCAAGATGACTCAGGAAGCCGCCAACAAACTCCCACGCTGGAGTCTTCTTGCGCTGCTTACCCTTTTTGCATTATGCGGTTTTTGGGCTACAGGCCTTTGGACGTTGCGCGATGCTCTCAGTTTTGGCACCGCGATGAGTATGCTAGACGGTTCTTTTTCGTCGTGGCTCATGCCCGTCATTGCCGATGCCCCTGTCACCGATGCAGGGCCTATGACGGGGTGGCTCACCGCAAGCTTGATTGCCATTTCTCGTTGGACTGACCTCATGGGAGATATCGCCGCAACTCGCTTTGCTGCGTGCCTCCTCTTTGCGCTCACCACCGCTGCTCTCTGGTACGGCACCTGGCACCTCGCTCGCCGACCCGAAGCACAGCCTATCGCCTTTGCCTTTGGCGGCGAAGCATGTCCTCGCGACTACGGTCGAGTCGTAGCTGATAGCGCAGTTCTTCTTTTTGTGTCGACCTTTGGCATTCTCACACGACAACACGAAGCACTCCCAGACACAGCCCTTCTCACAATGGGCGCCTTGGTTTTTTATGGCCTGACCTTTGGTTTACGTCGTCCATTGCTCGGTGCCTTTATTGCAGGGGTTGCCTCAGGTGCTGCCATTGTCTCCACCACGCTGTTTGCTGGTTGCTGGCTTTTAGTGTTCGCGTTGGTCACCATTCAACTGTTGCGTGGCTTTAAAGTGCATCGCCGTCAACGTCTGATGCTGGCTTGTGTCGGTGCATTGGTCGGCTTTCTGCCTTGGCCTTTGCTGTCGTTCTTGCTTTACCCGCAAGAAGCCTCCGTTTGGTTTGGTGAATGGTTGTCTGCCCAATTGAGCCACTTCAGCTTTGCTGGCATTGATACCTATCTCTGGTTCGCTAAAAACGCCCTTTGGTACCTTTGCCCGATTTGGCCATTTGTTATTTGGGCGATCTATGCTTGGCGCCACCAAATTCGTCAAACCCATATCCTCTTGCCCTTTGGCGCCTTGTTGGCTGGCATTCCTGCTGTGATTTTCTCGTCCTTCCAAGCTTACGACACGGTCTTCTTGGTTTTCTTACCCACGCTAGCTGTGCTTGCTGCCTTTGGCTTAGTCACGATTCGCCGTGGGTACGAAAACATTTTGGACTGGTTCTCCCTCAACATCTTTACGCTCGGCACTGTCGTGCTCTGGGCTTATTGGTTTGCCTGGCTCACGAACTTTGCCCCCAAAATGGCAGCCTCATTGCAACGTCTCGCCCCGGGTACCACCCCTGTCTTTGACGGCGGCTTTACGTTAGCTCTGATTTCGTCCCTTATTTGGCTCATCTTTATCGGCTGGCGTTTGACGCATCGTCCTGTGGTCATTTGGCGTGGTCCTTGGTTATCTGCAGCAGGGATCACCGCATTTTCTGCCACGCTGATCGGCCTTTACCATACAGCCATTGACCTCAATCGTTCGTACGTGCCTGTGGTTAAAGCGGTCGCTGCTGAGCTCAAAGTCAAAGGATTAACACCAGAAGACTGCGTTGCTGGCATTGGTTTTAACCATGGCCTTCAGGCACTCTTTAAACACTATACCGACCTTCAAGTCTTGACGCGCGAAGGTAGCCATCGCTGCCGCTTTGAAATCGTCCGTTCTCGCGGTGACCATAACGGCTTTAGCCGTCCGCACACTGACGAAACCTTTACTGTCAATCAGCCCTAATCATGTCGCACCTACAGCCTCCAAAAACTTCCTTTAAGGCCCTTGCTCGTCTTGCTGGCCCCATCTTTGTTGCCAACGTTAGCATCATTGGTAGTGGCACGATCGACACTATCATGGCAGGACAATTAGGCAAAGACCATTTAGCGGCGATCGCCTTAGGGCTTGCCGCCACTGTCAGTGTTGTGATGGGATTGGTAGGTATTTTGCAAAGTCTCTCGCCGATTGCCGGACATCATTACGGTGCTCGGCGCTACCGTGCCATTGGCGAAGAGCTTCAGCAAAACATTTGGCTCGGCATTTTTCTCTCATTTATTGGCGTACCTCTCCTTCTTTACTCTGACCTTTGGATTTCCATGGGACAGGTCACAGGTGAGGTCGCACGCATGGCGGGCTTATTTCTCTTTTTCACTGCCTTAAGCCTTCCAGCCAACCTCTTTGCGCGTACGTTTGTCTCAGTCAACGCAGCACTTTCTCGACCACGCATTACGATGTGGGTCTCAGTCAGCATGCTTATCCTCAAAGTGCCCCTTAACGGCATTTTCATGTACGGTTGGCTTGGATTCCCTGCTATGGGTGGCGCGGGAGCTGGGTTATCCTACTGCGTCCTCAATTTTCTAGCGTTTGCTTGTTACCTCCTTATTTGGTTGAAGGATCCTTTTTATAAGCAAATGCACGCCGAGTCGATCTGCGGTCCGCGTTGGGCGCTCATGAAAGAACAATTGCATGTCGGCATCCCTATTGGCTTAAGTACCTTTTTCGAAGTTTCAAGCTTTACGTTGATGGCCATTTTCGTGGCTCGATTCGGAGCTGAAGCTGTCTCAGCCCACCAAATTGTGGCCAATATCACAGCCATGTGTTACATGCTTCCACTCTCGATCGGCATTGCCTCATCGGTGTTGATTGCCCAGTGCTTAGGTGCACGTTGGCCAGCAGTTGCCTTGACAGTCTTAGTGCGTACACTGAAGCTCTCTACACTCCTTGCGGTCATCATCGTGACGGTGCTCTTTTTTGGCCGCGGCCTCTTCGTCTCGCTCTACACCAATGACCCAGGCGTCCTTGCTATGGCAGCTTCGCTACTCATCTTTGGTTGCATGTACCACGTCTTTGATGCGATGCAGTGTGTGAGTTCTTTTGCTTTGCGAAGCTATCGAGTCACCCGTGTACCCATGATCATTTATGGCATCATGCTTTGGGCTGTTGGTTTGGGCGGTGGCTATTTGCTTGCCTTTGGTTGCGAATGGTTAGGTGGCCCCTATCAGGCGTACGGCTTCTGGGGTGCAACCGCTGCAGGTTTAACGCTTACCGGGATCACGTTAGCCGTGATGGCTGTTTGGGTTGCCAAGCAATTTGCCGCTGATGACGGTCATACAAAAACAGAAATCGAAGAGGCCATTCGAGTTTCTCAAAGTTAATTTTTTGACAATGCGTTGCTCTCTGCGGGGCAACGCACTATGTTTTAATACTCACTCATCCGACGCGCAAAGCCATTTCGGGGTTATGATTGTCCAATACAATTGACCTTTTATGGCTTATATTCATGTCGACGATTCTCTTTCCTAGCCCGATTTTTGGTCCCATTCATAGCCGCCGTTTAGGCATCTCTTTAGGCGTTAACTTATTACCGCCTGACGGCAAATTATGTAGTTTTGACTGTATCTACTGTGAATGTGGGCTCAATGGGAAGCACCGACCTGAAGCCAAGATGCCTACCCGTCAAGTCGTAAAAGATGCGCTTGAAGCAAAGCTACAAGCGATGGAAGATGAAGGTAGGCTTCCTGACACCATTACATTTTCTGGTAACGGCGAACCCACTTCACACCCAGACTTTGAAGGCATCATTGACGATACCCTGGCTCTACGTAATCGCTATGCCCCAAATAGTCAGGTGAGCGTGCTCACCAATGCAACCCATATTCTGAAAGACGGCGTATTTCATGCCTTGATGCGAGTAGATAATCCTTTACTGAAGTTGGATACCGTGAACATGGACTACATTCGCCTTGTTGATCGTCCAACTAGCCATTACGATCTACCAACACTCATCGAACGCATGAAAGCCTTCAACGGTCGTTGCATTATTCAAACAATGTTTATGGGTGGCACTTGGCAAAACCAAAGCGTCGACAATACATCTGATGACTTCGTGCTTCCTTGGTTAGAAGCGGTCAAAGCCATTCAACCCAAACTTGTCACGATTTACACCATTGATCGAGAAACCCCCGCTAAAGGCCTATTAAAAGCCTCGAAAACTCGTCTTGATGAAATTGCCAAACTCGTTGAAGCGACGGGTATCCCCACGACCGTCAGCTATTAACCAGCCTTCTGACACGGCTTAAATAGATGCTCCTAAGCAATAAACCCATCTTGGTTTGCATCAAAACAGACTTCCTCACTTCTCTCTAAAGAAATCGCGACTCAGGATTCCATAAGTCCGCGACGCATGCCATACTGTATTTAAAGAATCGCGGATTAGTCGCAATACGACACAAATTCCCTTTTGGAGTAGTCCCATGCTTATGAATTTCCTTCGCCATCATCATCACCATCGTTAGGTCATCCCTCGGGCGTTTACGCTGTTCGGGAGGATGTACGCATACTTCCGATGGCGAGGAGATTTACTCCAAAGGAAAATTCATGCAAGCCCTCGGAAGTCGTCTTCCGAGGGCTTGTTGCATTTGGAAGACGTCATGGTAGCAAAGCATTCTTTTGCCAAACTCAATCCTAAAGCTTTTAGTAGGACAAGATACATGACTGACACCAACCGTCTGAGAATTGCCATGCAGAAGTCGGGCCGCCTCTCTGACGACTCACAAGATCTTCTTGAAAGTTGTGGCCTCAAGGTTCGTTTTCACTCGCAACGCCTTTTGGCTGTCGCTGAAAACATGCCAGTCGAAATTCTTCGTGTTCGTGATGACGACATTCCTGGGCTTGTCATGGACAGTGTTGTAGATCTCGGCATCATCGGCGAAAACGTCCTCGAAGAAACTCTGCTTGCACGCAAGAATCAAGGTGAAACGCCTCAATTTCGTCTCTTGCGTCGCTTTGACTTTGGCGACTGCAGACTCTCCATTGCTATTCCAACTGATGAAACCTGGCAGGGCCTTGAAAGCCTCAATGGTCGCCGTATCGCAACGAGCTACCCCAACCTTTTAAAGCGCTGCTTTGACGAACGTCAGCTTCAATTTTTACCCTGCTTATTAACGGGTTCAGTCGAAGTCGCGCCACGTGCAGGCTTAGCTGATGCCATCTGTGACCTTGTGAGTACTGGCGCCACACTCGAAGCCAATGGACTCAAAGAGGTCGAAGTGGTCTACCGCTCTAAAGCCTGTCTGATTGCAAAGCCAGAACCACTAAGTGCAAGCAAAGAAGCGTTGGTTGAAAAGTTACTGGTTCGTATGCAAGGGGTTTCTCGTGCGCGTGAATGCAAGTACATCATGCTGCACGCCCCAAAAGATAAGTTAGATCAAGTGGTTGCCCTATTACCGGGTGCAGAACATCCCACAATTTTGCCGCTTGCTGGCTCTAGCGACCATGTCGCTCTACACATGGTGAGCCGAGAAAGTCTCTTTTGGGAAACGATGGAACAACTTAAGGCACTAGGCGCAAGCTCGATTCTGGTCCTACCGATTGAAAAAATGATGGAGTAATTAATCATGACGGAACTCAATTTCAACGACATCATTGAATGGAATACCCTCAGCGAAACGGAACGTACTGACATTCTTCGTCGCCCTGCGGTCTTAGCAGGTGACAAAATCACAACAGTGGTTTCAGGCATCATTCAAGAAGTCGAAACCCGTGGCGACGACGCTTTGCGTGAATTTAGTGCTCGCTTTGACCGAACCGAAGTCAAAAATTTCCGTGTCACTCCTGAAGAAGCCGATGCCGCCATCGCTCGATTGCCTGACGACTTCATGAATGCATTGCGTACCGCTGCTGACAACATTAAGAAGTTCCACACTGCTCAAGTGCTTAAACAGGTCACTGTTGAAACCATGCCCGGCATTCTATGTCAACAGATCACGCGCCCAATCGACGCTGTGGGGCTCTATATTCCTGGCGGTACCGCCCCTCTTTTTTCGACTGTCTTAATGTTGGGAATCCCTGCGAAGATTGCTGGTTGCGAGCGTGTGATTCTATGCTCACCACCTCCGATCGCAGATCCGATCTTAGCAGCGGCTAAACTCTGTGGTATTGATCAGATTTATCAGGTCGGCGGCGCACAAGCCATTGCGGCCATGGCCTTTGGCACCGAAACGATTCCGTCAGTTTCCAAAATCTTTGGTCCAGGCAATGCCTACGTAACGGAATCCAAGCGTCAAGTGAGCGGTCGCCCTGACGGTGCCGCCATTGACATGCCAGCCGGCCCATCCGAAGTCCTTGTGATTGCGGATGCCAAAGCCAACCCCGACTTTGTCGCTGCCGACCTTCTATCGCAAGCTGAACACGGCCCTGATAGCCAAGTCGTCTTAGTCACCCCGTCCAAAGCATTAGCTAAAGCAGTCGCTCAAGCCGCAGCCCGCCAACTCGCTGACTTACCACGCAAAGACATTGCTGTCAAAGCACTATCAGCTAGTCGACTCATCGTGGTCAAGGATCTCGACGAATGTGTTGCTGTTTCGAACCGATATGCGCCCGAACACTTGATTATTCAAACGAGAAACGCACGCGAATTAGTCGACAAAGTCCAGAACGCAGGTTCTGTCTTTGTGGGTGATTGGTCACCAGAATCGGGCGGCGACTATGCCACGGGCACGAACCACGTGCTTCCGACCTATGGCTACGCTGCGACTTACTCAAGCTTAGGCTTAGCTGACTTTACAAAGCGCATGACGGTACAAGAAATGACACCTCAAGGCTTTGCGGCTTTAGGTCCCGCCATTGCACTCCTCGCAAACACTGAAAAACTTGATGCACACCAACGTGCAGTTCTGATTCGTCTTGCCCAATTGAAGCAATAAGCGAAGTGTACTCATGACCGATCTTAAAGCGCTTACTAAAAGGGATCCCGCTCAGCTCGCTCGCCCTGATGTGCAGGCACTCACCCCCTACCAGAGTGCCCGTCGCATTGCAGCGGCCGCTGGCATTCAAGGCGAGATTTGGCTCAATGCCAATGAATCGTCTGACGCTGATCCTATGGCACCTCTTGAACGTTTTTTTAACCGTTACCCTGAACCTCAACCCGAAGCGGTCGTGAAGGCCTATGCAACCTACGCTGGTCTAAATGAAAATCAAGTTTTGGTGACCCGAGGCGGTGACGAAGGCATTGAACTCTTTGTACGTACATTTTGTCGACCCGAAAAGGAAGCTATTTTACAGTTTCCACCCACGTACGGCATGTATAGCGTCTCTGCACAAACCAATGGGGCTGAAGTCATCAATTTAGTCACGTCGCCAGAAAATAACTGGGTACCCAATGTTGATGTCGCCGTTGAGTTGCTCACTCAGCGTCCTGAAATTAAGGTCGTCTTCGTGTGTTCACCAGGCAACCCAACGGGTAACCTCGTGCCTAGTGACGTGCTTGAAACCCTTGCCAAAGCTACACAAGGCCGCGCCATTCTTGTGATTGACGAGGCCTATATTGAATTTGCGCCTGAGACGACAGCCGTCAATCTTTTGGCTCAATACCCACACGTAGCCCTCATTCGCACGCTCTCCAAGGCTTTCGCTTTAGCGGGCTTACGGTGCGGTTTCGTGTTGTCTTCTCCGAGCATGATCAATGCCCTCAAAAAGGTGATCGCCCCCTATCCCATTCCGACGCCAACGGCTGATATCGCTCAGCAAGCTTTATCACCAGTAGGCATTGAAGTCATGCGTCAACGCGCCAAGGCTTGTGTTGCTCGTCGTGAAGCCTTACGTACCGCTCTATCAGCCTTACCTGGCATTCTGGCTGTTGTTGAAAGTCAATCGAACTTCTTGCTCGTCAAACTTAACGATGCCAATCTAATTTTTAATGAACTTCGCAATCAGGGCATTGTTCTTCGTGACCAAAGCCGTCAACCGACTTTAGACAACTGCATTCGTATCACGGTCGGCACAGAAGCAGAAAATCGTCGTCTTCTAGATGCCTTGCTTACCCTATTAACGGAGACTTGCTAATGGAACGCATTCTTTTCGTCGATCGAGATGGCACGATTCTTGAAGAACCTGATGACTATCAAGTCGATCAGTTCACAAAGATGCGCTTCGTTAAAGGCGTACTTCCTGCGCTCAAACGTCTTCGTGAAGCCGGTTGGAAACTTGTCATGGTCTCCAATCAAGATGGACTCGGTACAGCTTCCTTTCTCACGGAGACTTTCACGGGACCCCATCAACTCATGCTGCAGATCCTAGAAAGCCAAGGGGCGCCCTTTGATGAAGTCCTGATCTGTCCGCATATGCCAAGCGACAACTGTGACTGTCGGAAACCCAAAACGGGACTCGTTGAAAAGTATCTTGTACCAGGTAAGCTCGACACGGATCACTGTTACGTCATCGGTGACCGTGAAACCGATCTGACGCTCGCTCACAATATGGGGCTTCAAGGGCTTCGCGTGGGAGCCGATGGCGAATCTTGGGACTTCATTACTCAACAGATTTTGAAAGCAGCTTCGAACCGTTACGCCATCGTCGAACGCAACACTAAAGAAACTCAAATCAAAGTAGCCGTGTGGTTAGACCAGTCGGGTAACAACAAGATCAACACGGGCATTGGCTTTTTTGACCACATGTTGGAACAAATTGCTGTGCACGGTGGCATTCGTTTGAGCATTAAGGCGAAGGGCGACCTACATATCGATGACCATCACACAGTAGAAGACGTTGGCTTAACTTTAGGCGAAGCGCTTCGCAAGGCACTAGGTGACAAACGCGGCATACGTCGTTTTGGTTTCTTACTGCCCATGGACGAAACACTGGCTCGTTGTGCGCTAGACATTTCTGGTCGTCCTTATCTCATCTATCGCGCCAAATTTAAGTACCGAAAAGTGGGCGATCTTTCGACCGAAATGATCGAACACTTTTTCCGTTCTCTTTCTCAAACCATGGGCATGACACTCAACCTCAAAGCCAAAGGTCAAAATGATCACCACATCGCTGAAGGGTTATTTAAATCATTTGGTCGCACGTTACGTGAGGCTGTCCGTGTAGAAGGTGTCGAACTACCATCCTCCAAAGGAGTGCTTTGATGCGTGCTGTCATTCTTGATACGGGATGCGCCAACCTGTCGTCTTTAACGTTTGCCCTAAAACGTCTGGGCGCTGAGCCGCTCATCACCTATAACCCACCAGACATTAAAGCGGCCGATCGTCTCTTTTTACCGGGCGTTGGAACGGCGCGTGTAGCGATGGAAGCTTTAGCTAATCGCGGCTTGGTGGATTTGGTTCGCGAAGCAACTCAACCATTGCTAGGAATTTGTTTAGGCGAACAACTCCTTGGGCGTTCGAGTGAAGAATCCGGCGGCGTGCCACTTCTTGGTCTTATTGACGCTAAAGTTCGCCACTTAAAGGCGCAAGATCTGCCGTTGCCGCACATGGGCTGGAATCGCGTTACACCGGCCGATACACCTGAGGCTAAGATGCTCTTTAAAGGGATTGAACCCGGTGAATGGTTCTACTTTGTGCATAGCTATGTCATGGCTATGAGCGACGTAACCCTTGCAACGTCGACCTATGGCGAAACCTTTACAGCGGCCGTTGCCTATAACAATTTCATAGGCGTGCAATTTCACCCAGAGCGTTCTGGTCGAGCTGGTGCACGTCTTTTAGCAAACTTTTTAGGAGTCGCTTCATGATCATTCCCGCCATCGACCTCATTGACGGGCGTGTCGTCCGACTTCATCAAGGTGACTATGACGCTGAGCGCCGTTATAGGGACGATCCGCTTGTTCGTTTACAGGCCTATGAAAAGGCTGGTGCCAAGCTCTTACACATCGTTGATTTGACAGGAGCCAAAACGCCTCAAGCGCGTCAAATTCCGTTATTGAAGTCCTTGCTTCGCGAGCTCAATACCCCCGTGCAAACGGGTGGCGGTGTGCGCACCGAAGGGGATGTCCGTACGCTTTTAGAGGCTGGTGCAAGCCGCGTCGTGGTTGGCTCAACAGCCGTCAAAACCCCCGAGGAAGTCTTCCGATGGTTTAAATCGTTTGGCGCTGACCGTCTGGTCTTAGCGCTCGATATTCGTATTGACGACCAAGGTCTACGTCGCATTGCCATAAGTGGCTGGCAAGAAGATTCAGGTGTCACGATTGAAGATCTCATGCGTTCTTATGGAGCCGTTGGCTTACGCCATGTGCTCACGACGGATATTTCTCGAGATGGCACATTAGCTGGCCCAAACACCAAGCTTTACACCGAGCTCGCCCAACAATTTCCTAACGTACAAATCCAAGCTTCTGGTGGTATTGGCGACCTCGAAGACATTCGCGCCGTCTCTCAAACGGGCGCAGTTGGCGTGATTGTGGGTCGAGCTTTACTTGAAGATCGTTTTACTGCAGAGGAGGCAATGGCATGTTGGCCAAACGCATCATTCCGTGTTTAGATGTCAAAGATGGCGTTGTCGTCAAAGGGGTTCGCTTTCGTGGTCACGAAGTGATGGGCGACATTGTGCCATTAGCCAATCGCTATGCCGCTGAGGGTGCCGATGAGCTCGTCTTCTATGACATCACAGCCTCATCTGCCGGGCGTGTGGTAGATAAGAGTTGGATTAGCCGCGTCGCTGAAGCCATCGATATTCCCTTCTGTGTCGCTGGTGGCATTCGTTCTATCGAAGACGCAGGCCGTTTACTTGCCTACGGGGCAGATAAGATCTCGGTCAACTCGCCTGCACTTTCAGATCCCACGCTCATCTCTCGCTTAGCCGATCGCTTTGGCGTACAGTGCGTGGTCGTTGGCATTGACTCCTATCACGATGAAGCCACCGACGAATATTGGGTCAAGCAGTTTACTGGAGATGAGAAAAAAACACGAACGACGCAATGGCGTACGCTTGAATGGATCAAAGAAGTACAAAACCGCGGTGCCGGTGAAATTGTTCTCAACATGATGAACCAAAATGGCGTACGTCAAGGCTATGACCTTAAGCAGTTGGCTGCAGTACGTGACATCTGCCGGGTTCCATTAATCGCAAGTGGGGGCGCGGGGAGCATAGAACACTTCCTCGATGCCTTCATCAAGACCAATGTGGATGGCGCTTTAGCTGCATCCGTCTTTCACAAGAAACTCATTGACATTAGTGAACTCAAGCGTTATCTCCAAACAAATGGAATTGAGGTACGAACATGCTAACCAAAAACGATATTCCTACACTCGACTGGGCCAAAACCGATGGTTTGATACCAGCCATTGTTCAAGATGCAACTTCTGGTCAAGTATTGATGCTCGGTTACATGAACCAAGAAGCCCTTGCAGTGACTTTAGACACGGGAAAGGTGACCTTTTTTTCTCGCTCTAAAGGACGAATTTGGACCAAAGGCGAAAGTAGCGCACACTGGCTCCACCTCGTGGATATCTCAACGGACTGTGATAGTGACGCGTTGCTTGTCTTAGCCCGTCCAGATGGTCCGACATGCCACCGAAGCACCGTGAGTTGCTTCTCTCCCCTTGAACACAAGTGGAACTTTTTACGCAGTCTTGAAGTATTGATTCAAAGCCGTCGTCATGCAGATCCCGATACGTCTTACACCGCGAAACTTTTTACGCGTGGCACCAAACGTATTGCTCAAAAAGTGGGCGAAGAAGGGGTTGAAACGGCTTTAGCCGCCACGGTCAAAAATAAAGAAGAGCTTAAAAACGAAGCCGCAGATCTGGTCTATCACCTCCTTGTTTTGCTTGTGGATGCCAATCTCGAACTCGCTGATGTGATTGACATTCTCCGCGCACGCCACAAGTAGCCACGGTCTCGTACCTAAAAAAAACTCCGCCTAAAGCGGAGTTTTTTGTTGTCTATAGATGAAGACGAATTAGTAGCGGTTGCTTTCCAAAGCGGCGATACGGTCTTCGATGGACGGATGGGTTGCAAAGAGCGAACCAATCCCACCAGAGATACCGAAGCCCTTCACAGCGCCTGGCAATTCATTGGGTTCCATGCTACCCAAGCGACGCAAGGCATTGATCATCGGCTGATTGCTACCCATGATTTCAGCAGCGCCAGCGTCGGCATGGTATTCGCGCCAACGAGAGAAGTAAGCCACCACAATACCAGCCAAGAAGCCAAGGCAGATGTCGAGAACCAAAGAAGTCACGTAGTAGCCAATGCCCGGGGCGTCGTCTTCGTTACGAAGGATCTGACGGTCGACCACCCAACCAATAATGCGAGAGAAGAAGACCACAAAGGTATTCATCACACCCTGAAGAAGGGTTTGCGTCACCATGTCGCCATTCTTAACGTGAGAAATTTCGTGAGCCAACACAGCCTCAACTTCATCACGATTCATCATGTTGAGCAAGCCAGTGGACACAGCCACGAGAGAGCTCGACTTAGATGCACCCGTCGCAAAAGCATTGGGCTCTCCATCATAAATACCGACTTCAGGCATCGGAATGCCAGCCTTTTCGGATTCATAACGAACGACATCAACCAAGTACGCTTCGAGACCTGGCTGAGGATTGTTGGTATCAATCATCTGAAGGCCCATGCTCATCTTGGCCATCTGCTTACTCATCAGAAGCGAGATGAAAGAACCACTAAAGCCGACCACCATCGAGAAGATGAAGAGCGTACCGAAGTTCAGGGAGGTTCCTGCCATCGTGCCAAAGTTCACACCAAAGACCATCTGCACCACGGTGAGAATGATCGAAAGCATGATGAAGATCGCCAGATTGGCAAGCACTAACAAACCGATGCGCTTAAACATACTGTTCTACTTTCCTTTTTTTTCTGATAGGACAGATTGAGCGATGTGTAGACAAAAAACGGTAGACGTTCCATCGCTCATGCATCTACCATTCTTTTTTAGACATTGTAGGGATCTCAAACTTTAAATGAGCTTAGGAAGCCTACGCTAATTGTAACAATCCATAGGGGTGATCACGAATTAACCACGAGGCTTAGAGTCTTCTAAACGACGTGGTGGGAAACTATCCCATGCCCCACACCCCAAACAGTGCCAAGAAAAGCTCGAGGCCAAGAAGCCGCAGCGCGTGCACTGATACTTAGCAAAACGACGAGAATGGCGCTGTAAGAGCGTACTCAGCAATTTCGTCTGCTCATCAGCTGGATTTTCTTTTTGACGTAAAGTCATTAAAGTCGAGAATGCAGAAAGACTCGGATGGCTTGACAATAAAGTCACCATGCTTTCCTTAGCCGCATCCATACCTTCCCAGTTAGCGATGCGATTAATCGCTTCTTCCATCACGTCAATGCCACCATTTTCTGCCAGCGCTCGATGTAAGAGTATCAACGCTTCTTGTTGCTGATCTTGAGCATTTAAAGCGTCAGCGACACGACCAATCACCAAGGGCACATATTGAGGCATATTCGTCATCACTGCGTCCCATAGACGAAGTGCGCGCTCAGCGTTGCCAAGTGCAAGAGCGACCGCCCCCGCAGCGATACCTGCTCGGGCCGAGGTCGGACACTTTTCTAAGGCACGACGCACATGGTCATCAGCTAATTCAAAATCTTTACGACAAACAGCTTCTTCAGCAAGTTCGCAATAGTAATGCGCGATTTCAGCAGCACGATCCTCACCAGCTTGCACTTCTAACTGACGCGACACGTCAATCGCAGCGGTCCATTCGTGCTCAATGCAATAAATCTTTAAGAGGGCGCGTAAAGCATCTAGGTGTTCGGTGGGATTACGCAGTAAACGACGATAGGTCTCTTCAGCTCGGTCAAACAAACCTGCCGTCATATAGTCTTCGCCCAAAGCCTTTAACGCCTTAACACGATCAACTTCAGGAATATCAGCACGATTCACTAAGTGATTATGTAACTTAATGGCGCGCTCAAACTCACCTCGGCGTCGAAATAAGGAACCAAGAACATGATGAAGCTCGATTAACTCTGGGTCGAGTCGAACGACTTCAATAAATGGGTCGATAGCTTTTTCAGGATGCTCACTCATGAGCATCGCCACACCACGTGAATAGGCTTCTGGTAATTTTCTTGAGTTTTCTTCACGCTCTCTGGCATCGAGCCCGCGGGCCCACCAGCCTGCAGCAAACAGTATGGGAATTAATACCAAAAACCAGAGTTCGGATTCCATAATTCGCCTTTATTGAATAAATCACTTCTGCGGTGACATTGTTACACGCTAGACATCTTTTGACCAGTCAGACATTTTTTTTCGCGTGTCATCTACTTAAGCAAAAAGGCTACGGCATTTACCATGCCGCAGCCTTTAATTTTTTCCTCTAAGCCCTTCACTTTGAGATGAAGGGCTTTGGGCTTTAGCAGGTCACAGAATTACTTCTGTTCGAGCTTGGCCTTGAGAAGAGCACCGAGGTTCGTCGTGCCAGTGGCAGCAGTAGCGTCGGCGTTGAGACGGTCGAGAGCGTCACGAGCTTCGGCAGCGTCCTTAGCACGGATGGAGAGCTGGATGCTGCGGTTCTTACGATCGATGTTCGTGATGAGAGCTTCAACTTCGTCACCAGCGTTAAGACGCGTCGTAGCGTCTTCAATGCGATCAGCGGAGATTTCGCTAACGCGGAGGTAGCCTTCGACATCGTCGCCGAGATCGATAACAGCGCCCTTGGCGTCAACAGACTTCACCGTACCCTTGACGAGCGTGTTCTTGTCGTGCGTGCCAACGAAGTTGGAGAACGGATCGCCGCCCATCTGCTTGATGCCGAGGGAGATACGTTCACGTTCCGTATCGATAGCAAGAACGACAGCTTCGAGTTCGTCACCCTTCTTGTACTTGCGGACAGCTTCTTCGCCCGGTTCGTTCCAGGAGAGGTCGGAGAGGTGAACGAGGCCGTCGATGCCACCAGGAAGACCGATGAACACACCGAAGTCGGTGATGGACTTGATCTGACCGGAGACCTTGTCACCCTTCTTGTGGGACTGAGCGAAGTCTTCCCACGGATTCGGCTTGCACTGCTTCATGCCGAGGGAGATACGACGACGTTCTTCGTCGATATCGAGAACCATGACTTCAACTTCGTCGCCGAGCTGGACAACCTTGCGCGGATCAACGTTCTTGTTCGTCCAATCCATTTCGGAAACGTGGACAAGACCTTCGATACCGGCCTCGACTTCAACGAAGGCGCCGTAGTCGGTGATGTTCGTGACCTTACCGAAGAGACGGGTACCCTGCGGATAGCGGCGAGCGATGCCAACCCACGGATCTTCGCCAAGCTGCTTGAGGCCGAGGCTGACGCGGTTCTTGTCCTGGTCGAACTTGAGAACCTTAGCTTCGAGTTCCTGGCCAACCTGAACGACTTCGCTCGGGTGACGGACACGGCGCCAGGCCAAGTCGGTGATATGGAGAAGACCGTCGATACCGCCGAGGTCAACGAAGGCACCGTAGTCGGTGATGTTCTTGACGATACCCTTAACGATAGCGCCTTCCTTGAGCGTTTCGAGGAGCTTAGCGCGTTCTTCGCCCATGTTGGCTTCAACAACAGCGCGGCGGGAAACCACAACGTTGTTGCGCTTGCGATCGAGCTTGATAACCTTGAATTCAAAGGTCTTGCCTTCGTACGGCGTCGTATCCTTAACCGGACGGGTGTCGACGAGGGAACCCGGGAGGAAGGCGCGGATGCCGTTGGTCATGACGGTAAGACCGCCCTTGACCTTGCCCGTAACCGTACCGGTAACGAGTTCACCGGTTTCGAGAGCCTGTTCGAGGTTCATCCAGGCAGCGAGGCGCTTGGCCTTGTCGCGGCTGAGGATGGTGTCGCCGTAGCCGTTTTCAACGGATTCGATAGCAACAGAGATGAAGTCGCCCGGCTGGACGGTCACTTCACCGCGGTCATCCTTGAATTCGTCGATAGGCACATAGGCTTCGCTCTTGAGGCCGGCGTTAACGACGACAAAGTTGTAGTCAACACGAACGACTTCAGCGGTGATGACTTCACCCTGACGCATTTCCTGGTGAGCGAGGCTTTCGGCAAAAAGCTCAGCGAAGGATTCGGGCTTGTTGGTTTCGTTGGTCATGTTTAAAAAGAAAATACACACCCGCGGGTGATCCCTTGGGCGGAGTTGAACAAAAAACGAACCGCCTTTATGGGCGGCTCGATGAAAAAAGGAACATCTATTCTACGACAACTTATCGTGCCTCGTCCCACCATGAGAGGACTTTTTTTACGACTTCTTCGATTCCCATCTCAGAAGTATCCAAATCGCGGGCATCCTCAGCAGGTTTCAAAGGCGCTGTGGCGCGTTTGCTATCACGACGATCACGTTCTTCAAGGTCTGCCGTCAATGCAGCCAAGTCCGCTTCTTCCCCACGTTCGAGGAGTTGACGATAACGTCGTTCTGCACGAACTCGAGCAGTCGCCGTCAAAAAAACTTTGAGCGGTGCATCAGGAAACACAACCGTCCCCATATCGCGCCCATCAGCGACGAGCCCAGGCAATTGAGCCGCATCCTTTTGAAGCTCAAAGAGAGCTGCACGTACACCAGGCACCACGGCCACGCGGCTCGTTGCCGCACTCACTTCTTCAGCTCGGATGGCCGTCGTGACATCTTGACCTTCTAAAAAAATTCGCCCCTCTTTAAAGATAGGCGCAATTTTTTGAGTCGCCACTGTCAGCGCTTCCGCGTCATCGAGACAAATACCCTTTTGTAACGCATTAAGGGTGGCAATTCGGTAAAGAGCACCACTATCTAAATAATAGAAACCCAACGCCTCTGCAACACGTGCAGCAATCGTCCCTTTACCACTAGCGGCCGGGCCATCAATCGCAATGACTGGAATGCTATCTGTCATATTTCTAGTCTCTCTTTTAAATAGAAGTCCATTACGCCTCAAAAACGGGATACATTCCGAGCACTCGCCAGTGTTGCGCTTGAGCACGCATAGCATCTAATGCCTGAACCACATGAGGGTCGCGCTCGCTACCTTCCAGATCAATGAAAAAGTTGTACTCCCATTGACCGTTACGTGCAGGTCGACTTTCGATACGCACCATCTGCACCCCATTTTCGGCTAGCGGTATAAGCATACGATAGAGCGCACCAGGTTGGTTAGCTACACTAAAAACAATACTGGTTTTGTAGGGTAAATCGAATGGTTCCCATGTTTGCGCAAGGGTACCCATCACCAAAAAGCGTGTTTTATTCCCTTCTCCGTCCTGAATACCCGCCGCGACTATTTTGAGATCATATAGGTCAGCAGCTTCTCGTGGCGCAATCCCAGCCGCATCAGACTCTATCGAGGCGCGTCGAGCGCCTTCTGCGTTAGATGAGACGGCGATTAACTCAGCCTTCGGAACATGTCTGTGCAACCAATATCGGCATTGATCTAAAGCCTGAGGATGTGCATAAACCTTAGAAACCCGACCAAGCTCTCCTGCTTGCGTTAAGAAGTGATGAATCACAGGTACCGTCACTTCGCCGACAATAGTAAGCTGACGCTCCAAGAGTAAGTCCAACGCATGCGTGACAGTCCCATTGGTGTTATTTTCAATCGCAACAACACCAAACTCGACCTCATGCGCTTCAACAGCATCAAGTACCGAGTCGAAGCCAGGTTTGGGCACTGCACACACCGATTTCCCAAAAAAGGCCTTGACAGCCTGTTCTGAAAAAGTACCTGCAGGCCCAAGATAAGCCACTCGACGATTAGCGGCCTTTACCATAGCGACCCGCAAAGTCACGCATGAAAGCGGTGAGCTTTTCGACCCCTTCCATTGGCATCACGTTGTAAAGAGAGGCACGTAAACCGCCCACAGAACGGTGACCTGCTAGATTCGTCATACCCTGAGCCGCAGCTTCAGCCACAAAAGTCGGAATCAAAGACTCATCGGCCAAATTAAAGACCACATTCATACGACTACGGACACCAGGGGCCAACTTGCAAACATAGAAGTCAGACATATCGTCAATCGCACCGTAAAGCATGTCTGAACGGGCCTTGGCACGACGATCCATTTCTTCAACGCCACCTTGTTCGTCCACCCAACGTGCCATCAACATAGCCGTATAGAACTGCAACACCGGGGGCGTATTTTGAAGACTATTGTTCTTCGCGTAGACAGACCAATCCAACATAGAAGGCACTATTTCGGCCGCACACCCTAACATGTCACGGCGAACAATCACGCAAGCAAGCCCCGCCGTCCCAAAATTCTTTTGCACACCAGCCCAAATGGCGGCATAACGCGTAAAGTCAATCGGACGACTCATAAAGTTACTCGACATATCCGAAACAAATCGGACTTCATCGTTGTCTACCATCGGCAAACCCGTAAATTCTGTCCCATCCACTGTTTCGTTGTCGCAAAAGTAGACATAGTCCACATCATTTGGAACGCGAATCACATTGGTTGGCAACTCGCACCCATCGCCCGCCCAAAGCGTGACTTCACGAGCGACGCGTCGAGCCTCTTCAGAGGCCATACGAGACCACGTCCCCGTCACCACATAGCCACCACGGCAGCCTTGGGTAACCAAATTCAAGGGCACCATCGCGAACTGCATCTTGCCGCCGCCCGGGCAAAAGAGAATCTCGAAATCATCGGGTACATTCAAGAGTGACTTCACGCGGCTCTTGAGTTCAAGCAACACTGCTTCAAAGGCAGGCTTACGGTGCATCATTTCAAGAATCGAATAGCCCTGACCTTCGTAATCAGCAACAGCGGTCTGTACCTGTTGAATAACCGTTTCCGGCAACATGCTCGGACCAGCCGCAAAGTTGTAGCCTCGTGCCATTTATTCTTTCCCCCTATCAGCAATTCATTAAGTGACCAGTATGTAAAAAAACAGATGCGCCGAAAATCGTACGCATCTGTTTATCTTATGCGATCTCACTCACAAATGAGAGAGGACAAAACTGCCATCAATCTTGATCGAGGTCAGTTGTTGTGTCTTCCGTATCCTCATCATCGAGCACTTCCTGCTCTTCAACAGGATCTACTTCCGTACACATCAAATCCTCTTCAGAGGCTTCAATCTGGAGACTTTCGAGTTCATCCTCATCGCTACTGACAGCAACTCGACGTACCGAAGCCAAAAGATCGTTACCCGGATTGATCAAGCGTACACCCTGAGCACCACGACTCAATACACTGACCTCGCCAGCACGCGTACGCACGACCTTACCACCTGTCGTCAGAAGCATGATTTCGTCTTCGGTCTGAGTGAGAACAGCCGAAACCAAACGACCGTTACGTGCCGATGTCGAAATCGCGATTACCCCCTTACCACCACGACCATGGCGCGGATAGTCCACAACAGACGTGCGCTTACCATAACCATGCTCAGTCGCAGTCAAGACATCCTTAGTATCGTCATTCGTAATGATCAAAGCAATCAACGATTGATCATCTTCAAGACGCATCCCTCGAACACCATGAGCCGAACGCCCCATTGAACGCAAGATGGATTCGTTAAAGCGAACACACTTACCTGCATCACTAAAGAGCATGATGTCACTCTTGCCATCGGTGATACCCACGCCGACTAGAGTTTCGCCTTCTTCGAGTACCGTCGCGATAATCCCGCGTAAGCGAGCATTCTTAAAGGCCGAAAGCGGCGTCTTCTTCACCGTCCCGCGGTTCGTAGCCATGACGACAAAGTGCTCATCATCAAAGCCCTGAATCGGAAGGATGAATGAAATTTGTTCGCACTCTTCAAGCGGCAACAAATTCACAATCGGACGACCACGCGTATTGGACTTACCTTCTGGCAACTCAAAGACATCAATCGGATACACTCGACCAGCCGTCGAGAAGCACATGATGATGTCATGCGTATTGGCGATGAATAGTTCAGCAACCTCATCGTCCTTCGTCATTTCTTGGACTTTGCGGCCCTTGCCGCCACGCGTCTGAGCTTCGTAATCAGCCAAGTCCTGACTCTTGATATAACCGCCGCGCGACAAGGTTACGACCATGTCACGACGAGGAATCAGGTCACGCTTATTGAAGTTAGGATCGCCCATCAGGTCAATCGTAGAACGACGTTCATCACCATACTGTTCACGAATGTTTTCGAGTTCAGAGCCAATGATCGCGTTCACGCGTTCAGGACGAGAAAGGATATCCAAGCAGTCCGCAATGCTTTCCATCATCGCAGCATAATCCGCGCGAACCTTATCCTGTTCAAGCCCCGTCAAGCGACGTAAACTCATCGCCAAAATATTGTCGATCTGAACACGCGTCAGGTAGTACAAGCCATCGGGCTGGATACCACGAGACGGATCCATATCTTCTGGATAGTAGCGATGCATATCTTCAACGCTACGGCTAGCCAACTCTTCAGCCATTGCCGTCGGCCAACCGCGACCATAAAGCTCTTCAGCTGCCTCTGCAGGCGTTGCAGCACCGCGGATAATGCGGATAAATTCATCCAAATTAGACAATGCAACCGTTTGACCTTCGAGCAAATGCCCCTGAGCACGGTACTTACCCAAACGGAAGACGGTACGACGGGTCACCACTTCACGACGATGCGACAAGAAGTAATGGATCATCTGTTGCAAATTCAGCAACGTCGGCTGACCGTCAACAAGTGCCACCATATTCATGCCGAAGCTTTCTTGCATTTGCGTCATCTTGAAGAGATTATTGAGCACCACTTCTGGCATGACGCCTTGCTTCAAGTCGATACAAATGCGGATATCCTTCGAGGATTCATCCCGCATTTCGGCAATACCTTCGATTTTCTTTTCACGCATCAACTCGTGCATCTTTTCGTACATGACACGCTTATTAACCATGTACGGAATTTCATCCACGACGATACGAGTACGATCGCGACCAAACTCTTCAAGGTGAGTACGCGCGCGCATCACGACACGACCACGCCCCGTTCGATACCCCTGATGAACATCAGAGATACCAAAAATGATGCCGCCAGTCGGGAAGTCCGGCGCAGGCATCAAGCGAATCAAATCCTCAACCGAGCAATCCGGATTATTGAGCTGATACAAGCAGGCATCCACCGTTTCGCGCAAATTATGCGGCGGAATATTGGTGGCCATACCCACAGCGATACCCGAAGAACCATTAATCAACAGCTGCGGCAAGCGCGTTGGTAATACAACAGGTTCTTTTTCGGAGTTATCGAAGTTCGGAACAAAGTCGACCGTATCTTCATTAATATCGGCCAGCATTTCGCTTGCGATCTTTTCAAGGCGCACTTCGGTATAACGCATAGCAGCAGGGCTATCACCGTCAATCGAACCAAAGTTCCCTTGACCAAAAATCAACGGGTAACGCAACGAGAATGGCTGAGCCATACGAACGATCGTCATGTACGCAGCAGAGTCACCATGCGGATGGTACTTACCGAGCACTTCACCCACCACACGAGCCGCTTTTTTAGTCGGATTGTGGTGAGTATTCTTGATCTCATTCATGGCATGGAGCACACGGCGATGTACAGGTTTCAAACCATCACGTACATCGGGAAGCGCACGTCCAACAATCACGCTCATCGCGTAATCAAGATACGAACGCTTCATTTCCGACTCAAGCGAAATCGGAAGGAGCTCTTGGGCCACCGATAACGAAGACCCCTGCAATGGAGTTTCGTCATCACCCTCAGTGACATCATCCATCTCAGTCACCTGCGGCTCTTCCTTTTTATCCTTTTCGTCCATGCCGTTTTTTCCTTTGGGTCGAGGCGAGTCACTATCCTTAGTCACTCCACCTTTCACAATTCAGTTCAAATAAGATCACCTTCAGAGGCAAAATTTTGATTGTCCCCCTGCTTTTGAACGAAAGTACAGCGTTCGCTCAATGTGATCTAAACCCTTAATTCTACCAGTTATTCACTGAAAGAAAGGCGGCTACAATACTTTGAACATGACAGGATTTTCCCTCCATTCTAATGCTTGATCACACGTTTTCGAGCCCTATTTCGCTTTTTTTCGTAAATGATTCACCATGACAGTCGACTCTATTATCGAAGCCCGCTGGCTTATTCCTATCGTGCCAAAACGAGTGGTTCTCGAAAACCATGCCCTTATCGTTGTCAACGGTCGTATCCATGACATCCTACCTGCGACATTGGCTCACTCAAAGTATCCAGACGCCAAGGAAATCGTTCAACTACCCCAAAGTGTCCTTACGCCCGGTCTCGTTAACCTGCACTCGCACGCTGCCATGAACCTACTTCGCGGTTTAGGCGCAGATTTACCCTTGATGGATTGGCTCAGAACCAAAATTTGGCCAGCAGAAGGTAAATTCATGAGCGATGCCTTCGTGCACGACGGAGCACTGCTTGCTGGTCACGAAATGGCACTTAGCGGCGTCACATGTACATCGGATCAATACTTTTTCCCTGAAGCCACAGCACGCGGACTACGAGAAGCAGGATTACGTTGCGCAGTCTCTGGACTTGTCATCGGCTTTCCATCCGCTTGGGCACAAAACGATGATGAATATCTCAAAAAAGCCGAGGAACTTGTTGAACGCTATCAAAACGATCCTTTTATTAAGGTAACCATTGCTCCTCACGCACCATACACTGTTAACGACCAAGCATTAAAGCGTTGCGCCGAACTCAGCAAGGCCTATGACGTGCCCATTCACATTCACGTCAGTGAGACCGCAGGCGAAGTCACAACCTCTTTAACTGAACATCAAATGCGTCCACTCGAACGCCTTGCTCATCTCGGCTTAGTCAACGAGCGCTTAATTTCAGTCCACAGCGTTCACTGTAATGACGAAGATATTGAGCGCCTAGCAGAGGCAGGAAGCTCCGTTTGTCATTGTCCTTGTTCGAATCTCAAATTGGCCTCCGGCTTTGCCCCTGTCGCCAAATTTATGAAAGCTGGCATCAATATTGGCATTGGTACTGACGGCGCAGCTAGTAACGATAAGCTTGATTTACTTGAAGAAACACGTATTGCTACCATGTTGACCAAAGCGGTCGCCAATGACACAACGACTGCTCAAGTTCATGACATGTTAGAAACCGCCACTTTGGGAGGTGCCAAAGCACTCCATTGGGATCATGAAATCGGATCACTAGAAGTTGGCAAAGCCGCTGACATGATTGCTATCGATCTTTCACACATTACTTGCCAGCCCACACTTGACCCAGCTGCTCAAGTCCTTTATTCAGCAGGTCGAGAAAACGTATCCCACACCTGGGTAGCAGGCGAACTTATCGCCTCACGGAAAAACTCAGCAACGTTTATTAACACGCTCAAACCAAATGATCTTATTAATATAGCAAAAGAGTGGCAAAATAGAATGTAAGGAGGCTACGTTATATAATTAGTAGCATTCCGTCAAAAAATCTGACAGAATACTTCTGAGTGACCAAATTGTTGCTGTTAGTACGTATTAACCGTGGGATTGCTCCCTTTTTGAAATCTTTCGGTGTATCCTGTCTGACGGTAACGGGTCTCGTATTTGGGTGATCTGTTTGTAAGCCAGCCGTGTTGTTGGTACCAAATCGTCCATCCCGTTTAAGCTTCCTGAATTTTTTGAGGATAAAAACAATGAAGACTTCTCTGAAGGTCGGCGGTCTCGTTGCCGCTATGATGCTGGCGGTGTCGGGCGCTTCTTTCGCTGCCGATCAGGTCAGCCCCTATGTCCATTCTTCTGATGCCAAGGTCGTTAAGTCTGGCTTTGGTCTATGCTGGCGTACCGGTTTCTGGACCCCGGCTCTTGCTGAAGCTCAGGGCGTTGGTGGCGAAGGATGCCAGTGTGACGCTGACATCCTCAGCGCCGCCGCTTGCACGGCTAAGCAGGCTGCCGCTCCGGTTGCTAAGGCTGCTGAAAAAGTCACGTTCTCTGCTGACATGCTCTTCAACTTCGACAAGTCCACGCTCAAGGATGAAGGTAAGGCCGTTCTCGACGACCTCGTCTCCCGTCTCGCTGGCGTTGACGTTGAAGTGATTCTCTCCACGGGTTACGCTGACCGTCTCGGCCGTGAAGCCTACAACGAAAAGCTCTCTGCCGCTCGTGCCGAAGCAGTTAAGGCTTACCTCGTCTCCAAGGGCGTTGACGCCAACTTGATCCAGACAGAAGGCCGTGGCGAACTTGACCCGGTTGTTGATTGCCCGGATCCCTCCAAGAAGGGTCAGGTCAAGAACTTCCGTGAACTCGTTCAGTGCCTCGCTCCGAACCGCCGCGCTGTGGTCGAAGTTGTCGGTACCCGTTAGTAATCTCTGACTCTGAGTTCCAACTTGGGGGCTAATCCAGTCCCCTCCAACAAACCCTCGAACTCCTTGTGATTCGAGGGTTTTGTTTTATGACAGTTGTTGCTATGCGCTATCAGACCTTTCTTTTCGACCTCGACGGTACCTTAGTGGATACTGCACCCGATCTTGCCGCCGCCACAAACCGAGTGCGAACGGTTCGAGGCCTGACGCCTCTCCCTGAAGCTGAACTTCGTCCTTACGCCAGTCAAGGGGCTCCTGGCCTTCTTGGAAAGGCTATGAATATCAGTAATACTGATCCAAGCTTCTCAGAGCTTCGCGCTGAATTCTTAGCTAACTATCAATCGGCGATGACTGTTCACTCTTGTGCATTTACTGGCGTCATTGAGCTTTTAGATCGTTTGCGCGCTCATGGCATCAAAACGGGGATCGTGACAAACAAATATTTCCATTTAGCCAAATCGCTCGTGAAAGATCTCGGTTTATCCGATCGGTTAGACCTCATTCTTGGCAGTGACAGCGATGGTTGCGCCATGAAACCCGCGCCTGACTCATTATTGACCGCGGCCAGACAGTTGCAAGTGCAACCACAAACCATCCTTTATGCGGGAGACGATCCACGTGATATTCAAGCCGCACATCATGCAGGCATGCTTGCCGCAAGCATTCAATGGGGATACGGTCTGACAGACCCACACACTTGGGAGGCCGACTTTGTCGCAGAAAAACCTTTAGATCTTTACCTTTGGCTCTTGCAACTCAACAAAGTTGATATATAATCATTGATCTACATACATCGGGGGCGCCTTGGCTTCGACGGGGACGCGGACGCTGTATGGGGCATGTCGAGGTGCAGTCACCTCGTAAACAACTGCAAAAAATTAAACGCCAACAACAAGCGTTTCGCTCTCGCTGCTTAATAGCGGGATGCTACACCGGTTTGTCTTTGGGCCGGGTTGGGTAACCAACAGTAGCATCATTTGACACTGACTAGGGTGTTCGGTTGTCGCCGACGAATATCCGAAACTTAGGTGACTGGCTGGAGGCTGGCCCGCTGCTCGGCAGGGCTTTCAGTAAGACTCAAATCTTGCAGCTAAACATGTAGAACCAACAGAAAAAGGTTTCCGGACGCGGGTTCAACTCCCGCCGCCTCCACCAGAATACAAACCCAAGTAGTTCCACAACTACTTGGGTTTTCTTTTCATCTCCTCTTACACAAGCCATTTCAGCAAAAAAGCTATTTTCTAAAATCCCAAGAAAACCCAAGAAGACCCACAGTTTATATGGGGTATTCTGTAATCCCCACAGAAGATGGCATCCAAATTCATACCTCCTCTGAGCGTTACGGAAATCGGCGAATTACCAATTGGTACTCACAATGTTGGAGGAGTTCCCGGTTTATATCTGAGGAAGTTACCAAACAAATCTTTGGGATGAGGGTACGAAAAATGGATCTGATGGCAGCGCTCAGTTAGGGCACAAT
>JAHHRH010000001.1 GCA_020025915.1 Sutterella sp. | reverse complement strand
AGACGAGCCTGACACGCTTGAGGGACAAACTAAAGGTAATCTTCCGAAGATCGCGCGGTACTCCCCTGAAATTTACTATTTCGAGGGTCAGTCAACTTCTAAGGAGTTGGCGAGACTACTTCGCGATGGATGCCAGGGTTAGGATATACAGGGAGCTCGATATTCATATCAGGCGACACCTGCGTAAATTGATCTGGATCGCTTGGAAGAAACCTAAAACTAGGGAAAGCGCCCTTATCAGGCGCGGACTTGATTCCGAAAGAGCGTGGAAGTCTTCCGCCAATGGACGCGGCGCATAGTGGAATACAGGAGCACTCCATATGAGTCATGCGTACAACAATAACTGCTTCCGTCGACTCGGTCTGTATAGCCTAGAATTTGGATATTGACCCGAGGCATTTTAACAATTTAGAAACCACCGGATGCCTAACGGCATGTCCGGAAGCCTACTTCACTGGTGGGTTGCGGTGTAGGAGGGGGAACCCTCTACCCGATTTGCCCCAACCGTACGCTTAAACATCACTCAGGCTATACTGCAATAAAGCATGTTCCCACCAAGAACACTCCTTGACTCTTTCGATACAGCCCATCATATGTTTACCGTTAGCTCCTACAAACAGAACATTCGCCGCCTTGCTGGCGCACTTTCTCCGTTTACGATGATGGGTAGTCTATGTGCTCAAGACATCAACGAGCCTTTTTCGTACCCCATAGGGCTACTTGATGCGCCTGCAACGTTGACAACCCCTGTAGGCAACACTGCGCGTATCGGCAAACCTACAATTATTTTAGAAAGCACCAAGTTAGCGGATTTAGCTGGCCTGACAGGCGCAACCCGCCTCAGTGAAGGACGAGATGCGTTTCGACGCGATACTTTGTGTTTAACAGGCACTGAACATGGTAAGCCTGTCATCGCTTGGTTTATCGCTACCGATAGCGAATACGTAACTGAAGCCCAGTTAACATGGGTGAAGGATCAGCACGTCCCTGAATTTTGTCGTCGACTGCCTCCCGAACGACTTCCTATTCAACTTGGGAAAGTCGGCTTAGGTATGACTCAAGCTGAAGTACAAGACCTCTTAGGTCCTGCTTCATCGCAAGATACCAGTGGATGGCACTATTGGTTCAGCCAACGTTTTTTACGTAATGATCGTGGCTTACAAGAGCTAGAACTCAATTGGCTCGCTGTGCGCTTTGATCAAAATGGTCTCGTCAGTCAGGCGTTTATTTCACAGGTGACGAATCTTTAAGTATGCGTAACCTTCCATCAACATTAGCCGCCAAACGCGGATTAGGTTTACTTGGCGGAACCTTTGATCCCGTCCATACAGGTCATTTGTGTTTAGCAAGCGCAGCCCTTTCTGCCATCCCTCTTGTCCGTGTTGAATTGTTCCCTGCAGGAGAACCTTGGCAAAAAAGTCGCATCTCATCGGGGATACATCGCTTGAATATGCTTCGTATTGCAGTAGAATACGAGCCTTTGTTTCGCATCAATACGTCCGAACTCTGTCGCATAGGTCCCACCTACACGATAGATACGGTTAAAAACTTGCGCGAAGAAGTTGGTCCAGCCATGCCGCTCGTGCTCATTTTAGGCATCGATCAATGGCTTAACCTTTCGACATGGAAAAATTGGGCGGAACTGACAAATTATGTCCACATTGCTTACTGTTGTCGTGAGGGTACGGTGGAAAAACCTATCCCAGACCAACAGATAGCCTGGGTCGCTGACAAAATCACAGCACCTGAAGCGCTGATACAAATGCCTGCAGGTCGTATTGCTCATTTCGAGATGGCACCCCATCGGGCTAGCGCGACGGAAATTCGTCGCACAATCAGCACGCAACCCTATGCTCAAGCAATGAAAACGCTAGACGGTTGGCTTCACCCTGGCGTTGCACAATACATCCGTTCGCATGGCCTCTATGGTGTCATGCGTCATTAACCACAATAAATTCTTTATGACTATGACTATTGAAGAACTCACCCAGCTTGTTGTCAACGCTCTCGAAGACGTTAAGGCTAAAGACATCAAGGTGTTTAACACCGAAGAATTGACCGACCAATTTGAACGTGTGGTCATCGCTTCTGGTACGTCGAATCGTCAGACGCGAGCCCTTGCCTACTCTGTTTCTTCCGAAATCAAACAGGCCGGTGGCGATGTTCTTGGTATGGAAGGTCAGGAGACGGGCGAATGGGTTCTCGTCGACTTGGGACCAGTTGTTTGCCACTGCTTGCAGCCGGCTGTCCGTGAATACTACAACCTTGAAGAAATCTGGGGCGGTAAGGAAATCTTCCTCAAGGCCAATGAAGAATGCGCTTCTCGCCTGATGCCGCATCGCCCGGGCCATTTACCTGACGACCTTCAGTAAGTCGACATATGCAAACTCGTATTGTCGCAGTAGGCCAACGCATTAGTGACTGGGCTCAAACGGCTGTTTCCGACTACCTGTCTCGTTTTCCTCGAGATTTCCGCGTCGAGTTACGTGAAATTCGAACTGAACCTCGAGCGGGTCAAACGCCGGCCAAATTGATGGTTGCAGAAGCTGAACGTATTCTTGCAACCATCGAACCCGATGATTTTGTTGTGGTTCTTGATGAACACGGCAAAGACCTCACTACAATGGAACTCGCCAAGCAGTTCGCCCGTTGGCGTGCAGATGGTGAGACGCCCGTGTTTGTCATTGGTGGCCCAGACGGCTTGTCACCCGACGTAAAAGCCAAAGCGAAAATGACCATTCGTCTGTCTTCGATGACATTGCCTCATGCTTTAGCTCGTGTCATGTTAGCGGAGCAGATTTATCGCGCCTGGTCCATTTTGGCTGGTCACCCCTACCATCGAGCCTAAGATCGTCATGCCTAACCACACTATCTTTTTAGCTAGCAAAAGTCCTCGTCGCTGCGAACTCCTAACTCGCTTAGGCTATAAAGTTCGCGTCATTGCAAGTCATACGCATACTTTGGGTGCCTTTGAGGGTGACGAAACTGTATTGCTTAATGAAGCACCTGAGGCTTATGTCGTTCGTACAGCACGTAACAAATACTTTGAAGGTTTGAGCGTCAAGCAGGCTGGAGAGTTTGCTGGTGTTCATTTCCCCATTGTTGCCGCAGACACTGTCGTGAGTCTTGAAAACGAAATTCTTGGTAAACCCAAGGATTTTGACGAAGCCTGTCGCTTCCTTTCTCTCCTTTCTGGACGCACTCATGACGTTCGTACCGCTGTCTTTGTCGGCTTTAACGATACGACCTTTGCCTATCGCTTAAGTCACTCCAGTGTCACCTTCCGTACGCTCTCCGAGCTTGAGATCGAACGTTATGCCAACAGTGGTGAACCTTACGATAAAGCGGGGGGCTACGGCATTCAAGGTACGGCGAGTATCTTTATCTCCCACATTACAGGTAGCTACACCGGCATTATGGGATTGCCCGTTTTCGAAACTGCAGAATTACTCTCTAAGGTTGGCTTCCCTGTACTCGGTTGAGTCATACCAAAAAGGGCGTCGGCATGGTCTGATTTGCAGATCTTTCCAACGCCTTTTTTTGTCAACTTCGAAGTTTTCGATGCTTAGTAGACCTTGACAAGTTCCACTTCAAAAATCAACGTCGCATTACCAGGAATCACACCCGGCACACCACGAGGGCCATAACCCAAGTGAGCAGGAATGGTCAAACGACGCTTCTGACCTTCACGCATGCCAACCACACCCTGATCCCAGCCAGCAATAACCATGCCGACGCCGCACACAAATTCGAGCGGTTCACCGCGATCCAAACTGGAGTCAAACTTCGTCCCGTCTTCGAGCCAACCCGTGTAATGCGCTGCAATCGTGTCGCCCGCCATGGCCTGACGACCCGTACCGTCAGCCAACTCTTCAATCTTGAGTTCTTCTACCATTTCAATTTCCTTAGAAAATCAGGGAACAAAACATTATCTTACCTACAGAATCCGTTTTGCGATGAACTAAATCTTTAAAAACGCATGTTTGAATACATGCAAGCTGACAAATCTGCGTGTACAATGAAGTTCACCAAGTGGTCGAATATGCTTTCGACCCATTCAAAAGTTATCCTGTCCATCATCACTTTCCATTGGGTATTGCCGTCTGGCCAAACACCGAGTTGCCATGTGTGTTCCTCCCCTGAAACGTGATTTTTTTATCTGACGACAGGTCTACCCGCATAGATCGGGCATATATCCAATCAGCATATTCTTCCCTACGAGACGCTATCGAATTCATGTCTCGGGGATCTGCATGCATTGCCAAGTTACGATGACAAAAGAAGACAAAATCTCGCATTTCGAGCGTGTCATAGCATGGCTTCCAGAAGCCTTTAAACCCTGGGCCACTTCCTCAGGTTTTTTATCCATGACCCTCAATGAAGTATTGAACGAACGCGACACGCGTATTTCTGGCCTTCCTAATGCTTCTCGAATTCAAACAGCTTTGATCGCTGTGCTTCAGAAATTAAAATCTCGACGTGAAAATAGTGATTCGGCCGCCGTCGTCATTGCGCCGAGTAGAGAAGTTGAAGAATTAGCGTTTCATATCGCGACCCAGCTCTGTGCTGACAACAGCTTGCGCATTGTAGCCTCGACAGGCATTCGCGATACAGCTGGATTTACCCAACTCTTTGCTGAGCGTGTGGACTTACTCATCACAACCCCCAAGACGCTAGAAAAGATTTTCGATAAAGGTTTTGCCAACCCGGAACAATTCAAGACAGTTCTTATTGATGGCGCCGAATGGCATGATGTTTTAGAAGAAACACCACGCATTGAATCTCTCTGCGAGTGTTTCCCCGCTGCTCGTCAATTGATTGTGACTGGGCCTGTAGGCGCAGAAAACGCTGATGATCCGTACACTGCCTTACTCCATGCGCCAGCCTTCTGTCGTGCAGCTGATGATGTGGTACACGCCACGCCACCCACGGAACGCGTCATTTTAGTGCCAGAGGAATCGTGGCTCGACTGCCTCAAAAAGGAAAGCGAACGTACGCCTGTTCTTTATCCTGTCACCACAACCTCAGATTCAACACACTTGGTCTCGCAACTTAAGGAATGTGACATTACGGCCAAGCGTGCGACTACAACACAATCTAACTCTGCACGTGAAACATTGCTTCTCAAGTTTGTAGCAGGACGTATTGAACATCTTGTTATGCCGCACGCTTTAATTCGAGAGCTTGCCACCCAAAAAATCTCGCGTCTCATCCAAACTTCTTTCGAAGGTGGTCCGCAAGCCTATCTTGAGTATCTCGCCATAGTGGCAGATGAAAGCGGTGAACTGATTACACTCGTTACACCAAAAACGTTGCCACGCTTTGAAAAGTTGCTCTGCGGCGCTGAAAAGCGTTTGACACTCGAAAATCCGTATGGTGTTAAAGAACCTCGTACTGTGATCGGTCAATTACTCCGCCGTGAAAAGCTCACGATTCGTACTAACTTCACACGTGACGCTGTACCGACCGAGACCGCAACAGCACCTAAAGAAGCCGAGGAGCATAGCGAAAGCGAAAGTGATGATCGTTTCAATCGCCGTTACGACCGCAAAAAACCTTTCAACAAAAAGCAAAATCGTTTTAAAAAGCCGCGTCACCGTCCGACCAAAGAAGACGAGACACCCGTGGCTAAAGTTGAAGGCAGTGAAGCTCCGATGAAAAAGAACTTCAAGGAGCGCCGTTTTTCGAAGAAGCGGCCTTATCGTGCTCGCTCGCGTGAAGAGGCGGCACCAACGACATCCACCGAAGTTGTCGTAACGACTTCAGAGAGCGCGAACGAACCGATCGCAACACCCAATGAGGTGAATGATGTGCCAGTGGTCGTTTCGGTTCCTGTCGAAAGTGAAGCTAAAGAGAACAATTCAAGTAAAACCACGCACTTTAAACCACGCAGGTTCCCAGTGCGTAAAAAGAAGGGAACATTCCCCAAAACCTACGCTTCTAATGACAACGTGAATGAGGAACAACCGAAGAGCTTTGAAAAGAAGCCTTACGACCAAAAGCGTCATCAGAAAAAGCGTCCGAATCCAAAAACTCGCCGTGAGAAGCAATGGGATGATGACAATTTTGGGAATTCCATTCACTATCAACCTAAGCGACAAAATCATCGAGATTTACGTAATGACCAGCCGCTTTATTGGGAACCGACAGACCCTTATCATCCATCATCTCAAGCCCTTAGCTTGCCGCAAATGATGCCTGACGAGTTCCGTCGAAACTCAAAAGGAAACTTCAACCGAAATCGTCGAAATAACTTCCGTCGTAAGCGAGACGGAGAACGTTAATTCGTTACATTTGATACTAAACAGCCCATTCTGAATCACATAGAATGGGCTGTTTCGATACAATGAGGCGTTGCTTTTAGTCGTTCCTCTGTTGGAGACTGACATGATTTCCATTTCTGCCTTTCGCACCCTGTTGTTGGCAACAGCGGTTAGCTTTTTATTAACCGCATGTTCCACAACACACTATACAGGCGACAACATTAGCGGACCCACGCCGACACATCAGCGCGACGCTTCGGATCCTACACACGATCCGTTAATTGACGCGCCCGCTCGTGCCCTAATGACTTGCACTTCAGAAGCCCCCGTCACCGTATTGCAACGTGTCAACGAGATCCCGTTTGCATGCCACGACCTTGGTGTATCGGCCACGCTCAATGAACTTCGTGACGCAGGCTGGCGAATTCTTCGACTCGACATTGGTGAAGACATAGAAAGCGACTCTCATGTTGGATTCCCTGTCACTGTGCAGGTTCGCAAATTACTCTAATTTACACTTTAAACTCTCAGAAATCCCCCATCTGATATGGACACTTCTTCCTCTACGCCTCTCGACGCTTTACGTCAAGTACTAAAAGCAAGGAATTTAGATGGCTGGATCATGCCCATCTCCGATCCACATCTTTCTGAACAGGTTCCTGATCACTGGCAAAGCGTTCGCTGGTTGACGGGTTTCACGGGTAGTAATGCTGTCGTTTGTGTTACTGAAAAAAAAGCTGCCCTTTTTACCGATAGTCGTTACTGGATCCAAGCCGAAGAGCAGTTAAAAAATACGCCTTTTCAGCTCATTAAAAGCAATGGGGTCAATACTAGAACACCTATTGATTGGATGTGTTCAGAAACAGGTAAAAAAGCCAATATTGGTCTAGCGAAATCCCTGTGGAGCGTTGGGCAAATCCACGAATTTGAGCGCATCCTTCTGAATAAACCTAATCACTCACGCACCCTGCAACTTGTTGACGATGTAGTCGACCTCGCCTGGACAGAAAGTCGCCCCTCAAAACCACTCAATGTGATCAAACCACTACCTGGCGGACTTGGGAAAATCGAAACAAAACTCAACCGTTTGCGTTGTGCTCTCGACAAGGAAAAAGTCGAGGCCGTATGCTTATCTTCGCTCGCCGATATTGCGTGGTTACTGAACTGTCGAGGCAGTGACATTCCCAACAATCCTGTCTTTTTCTCACATATGCTAGTGACGAAAAATGAGGCACACCTCTATATCGAACCTATCAAACTAGGTTCTTCGCTCTTAACCGCTCTAGAAAGTCATGGTATTCAGGTTCATCGCCCAACGTATTTTGAGCAAGACCTCCGTAAAAAAGCTAAAAGTCATAAGTTCATTTTCGACCCTAACTGCCAATCATTTGCCATTTATGAACAAATCTACGACTTGCCTCACAAGAAAGGTCAAGCACCTGTACTTAAACTCAAACAGAAAAAGTCTCAAGATGAGTACAGAGGCATTCGGATGGCCATGGAGCACGACGGCATCGCACTCCTTGAGTTTTACGCTGAACTTGAACAACGCTTAACCAACGGCGAAACAGTCACCGAGCTTGATGTCGTACAGATGGTGGATTATCAACGCGCCAAATGCCCTGAGTTCCTTGACAACAGCTTTCAGACCATCGCTGCTTTTGGTCCTCATGCAGCTTTGCCGCACTACTCACCAACACCTGAGACCACTTTACCTTTGAAAGATGGCCTTTTGTTGGTGGATTCGGGTGGTCACTATCTTACAGGCACCACTGATATTACTCGTATGAGTGGCATTGGTCAGGTCAGTCAAGCCATGATCAACGATGTCACCACCGTCCTAAAAGGCATGATTGCATTGGCTACGTGCGTTGTCCCTGTTGGCACTTCAGGTAGCCAGCTCGATACCATTGCTCGTCAACCGTTGTGGGCTGAAGGATTAGACTTTTTACACGGCACCGGCCATGGCGTCGGCTATTGCTTGAATGTTCACGAAGGCCCCTTCTATATTTCGAGATACGCGACAGCCACAGGAACTGATGGCTTACAGAAACACCAACTCGTTTCCGACGAACCTGGAGTTTACCGAAAAGACCAATGGGGTGTTCGCATCGAAAACTTGATTTTCAGCAAAGAAACACTCAAAAAATCTCCATTTGATGAGTTCCTTAAGTTTGAAGTGATGACCCTTTGTCCAATCGATACGCGAATCCTTAACGTTGAGCGTCTCACAGTGAAGGAAATTGACTGGCTAAATCACTACCATGCACATGTCAAAAAAGTACTCACCAACACTGTGTTATCGCCACGCGCTCGTCGGTGGCTTGAAGAACGGACCAAACCCATTGCCAAGTACAATTAGTTACATAGCTTTGCATATCTTTCGCGAAAGAACTTGTTTGCTTGCGTACTTCAGTGAATACTTGTCGAGACTAGACCAACCTGTAAAGTAATCATGCCCCCCTTTCTTAGACTTGTTTGTGCCAGCGTGACCGCGCTCGCCTTACTGACTGGATGTAAAGAAACAGCCTCGAAAAAAACAATATCGACACCCATTGCGGTTCAAACGATACAAGTCACTGAGAATGATCATCCATTGTGGATTTCATTGCTTGGTCAAGCGGAAGGTAGTCGCGAAGTAGACATTAAAGCTCAGGTGAGCGGTAGCTTGAAGCATATTCGTTTTACGGAGGGTTCTGCAGTCAAGGCAGGAGACATTCTTTACGAAATTGACCCTGCCCCCTTTGAGGCACAACTCAACCTTGCACGCGCCAACACACAAAGTGTGCGTGCAGAACTCTCTAATGCCTCCAAGACATTTGAACGTTCTAAACAGTTGATTAGAACTGGCGCCATTAGTCAGCAATCTTATGATGCAGACAAACGTGCGCTTGAAGTCGCCAAAGCGAAGTATCAAGCAGCACAAGCCTCAGAACGTGACGCAAGCATCGACCTCAGCTGGACAAAAGTACGCGCTCCCGTTGATGGACAGATTGAAAAATCTCTCGTCAACCCAGGCGCACTCATCAATGCTCAGTCCACACTGCTCACCAAAATCACGCAACACGATGACGTGAGAGTGAACTTTGCCCCATCGAGTCGTGCACTTGCCGGAGCGACCATCACAACTAACAATGCTGTTCGCATCCTGGATGAACAAGGTCATCTCATCCCTGCAACCCTGGATTTCGTCGCTCAATCGATTAACCCGCAAACAAGTACACGAACCATGCGAGCTCGCCTTGATCAAGCCACAGGTATTATTCCAGGCGACTTCGTTCGCGTCCAATTGATGATTGGTACACGCAAAAATGCCGTGTTGATTCCTCAAAAAAGCGTTCGTCAGTTACCAGACGGGACTTATAGTGTGTTTGTTTTCAAGGATGGGCAAGCCATACAGCAACTTATCAAGGTTGACCGTTGGACTGGTCCAGACTGGATTGCCACGGAAGGCCTTAAGACAGGCGACCTTGTCATTACCAACCAACAATTAAAGCTACGTAACGGACTCACGGTTCGTTTAGATAAACAAGATTCGTAAGGACGACACTCATGCTGAGTCAGTTTTGTATTCGTCGTCCGATCTTTGCGACAGTTTTATCGATCCTGATTGTGTTGGCAGGATTGCTCTCTTTACGAATTCTGCCTCTATCGCAATATCCAGATATCTCGCCACCCATGGTTCGTATTTCTACGACTTACGATGGTGCAGATGCTAATACGCTTGCTCGTACAGTAGCGGCTCCAATTGAAGATCAGCTCTCCGGCATTGCAGGTCTGATGTATTACACCACCAATATTCGCAGTAATGGCGAAATGTCCATTAGTTGCGTCTTTGGGGTTGGAACCGATCCAAATGATGCGATGTTAGAAATCAACAATCGTGTCCGAACAGCTGAACGTCGACTACCTGAAGCCGTTCGAAATCAAGGTGTCAATGTGCGAAAGCGCTCAGAAGAAAACCTTCTGATGATTGCGCTTTTCTCACCAGATAAAAGTCTCTCTGCGACTCAGCTCGCTGACTACGCCCACCTTAATATCGTGGATGAGCTTAAACGTCTTCCAGGCATCGGTGACGTCAACGTATTTGGTAACGCACAATCAGCCTTGCGTATTTGGATCAACCCTGAAAAAATGGGGTTACTCGGCGTCACAATGAAAGACGTCGAAGACGCGATCAAAGCCCAAAACGTTCAACGTAGCGCAGGCCGCATTGGGACCGCGCCTACGATTGCTGATCAACAACTTTATTACACCATTACAACGCCTGGTCAACTTCTTACGCCCGAACAATTTGCCGAGATTATTGTCAAAGCTGATGGTCCGGAAAAGATTGTTCGTATCAAAGACTTGGCCACCACTGAAGTAGGCAAACGCTCCTACGAATTCCGCGTCGACATTAACGGAGAACCTGGTGTCAACGTTGGTGTCTATCTGCAAACTGGGGCCAACGCCATGGCCGCCGCAGAAGGTGTCAAAGAACGAATCGTTGCGCTCGCAAAAGAATTCCCTAAAAACAAAATCGATTACCTCATCACCGACGACATGACGGTTTTCGTTGGCGAGTCTTTGAATGAGGTCTATCAAACACTCCTTGAGGCTAGTATTTTGGTACTCATCGTGGTGTTTGTTTTCCTTCAGAACTGGCGTGCGACTTTGATTCCAATGTTGGCCGTACCTGTTTCTTTGATTGGGACCATGGCTGGTCTTTGGCTCTTCGATTTCTCACTCAATACACTCACGCTCTTTGCGATGACCCTATCCATCGGGATTGTGGTGGACGATGCGATTGTGGTGTTGGAGAACATCGAACGTATTATGCGAACCGAAGGCTTACCTCCCTTTGAGGCGGCTCAAAAGGCCATGAAAGAGGTTTCGGGGGCACTAGTCGCCATCGTGCTTGTTCTCTCATCAGTCTTTATTCCTGTGGCTTTCCTTGGAGGGATTGCTGGGGAACTCTATCGCCAATTCGCCATTACAGTGGCTCTCTCGGTCATTCTCTCTGGATTCGTTGCTCTCACGCTAACACCAGCACTTTGCGCTGTTCTCTTGAAGCCTCAGACCGAAACCGAAGAACAGAAACCACGCTTTTTCCGAGCCTTTAATGCGTTCTTAGCTCGCTTCACACTTCACTTCTTACAACTCGTGAAAGCGGCGCTTCGACATCGCATCATGACAGGTGGTTTCTTAATCCTCGTCACGATTGGTTGTTGGCAAATGCTCGAACATACGCCAACCTCTTTCGTCCCTAAGGAAGACCAAGGGATCGTCCGCATTGCCGTTCAATTGCCTGAAGGGGCAGCCTTTCCCCGAACTGAAGCAGTTTCATCTGAGATTCTGCATAAGATCAGCCAACACAAAGGCGTTCAAAGCGTCGTGACTATGATGGGGTACGACAGTATGAGCGGTGACGTCCGTAGCAATGCTGCGACCTTCATCATGAAACTAAAACACTGGAACGATCGCCCCATGACTGCTGAAGCCATTCAAAAGGAATTCCAGCAGTATCTTCGATCGCATAGTGACGTGCGCGGTGTTGCTGTCCTCCCTGCTCCCATTAGAGGGTTAGGTTCCACGAGTGGATTCTCTGGGTATGTTCTCTCACACAGCAACGATAATCCTCTGATTCTGCAAGGCGTCGTTGAATCGTTCCTTGAAACCTTGGAACAAAACCCAATGCTCACAGGGTTACGTAGTTACCTGTCCGCAGACACGCCTCAGCTACAACTCATCGTTGATGAAACCAAAGCATTAGCCCTTGGTGTTCCCGTAGAGGACATCTACGACACGATTTCTCATCTCCTTGGTAGTAAGTACATCAATGACTTTACGAGAAATGGGAAAACTTATCGTGTCGTCATCCAAGCGGCACCAGAATTCCGTTCAACTCCAGAAGATATTGGAGCTGGATACGTTCGCTCTAAGACCACAGGACAAATGGTACCCATTGCGTCTCTGATCGAATATAAGCGTACGTCGGGCGCGGCCTCTCTTAGCCGTATGAATGGCTATTTAGCTGGCCAATTCAGTGGCGCTGCCGTTCAAGGCGTCTCATCAGGTGAAGCCATTCGTATCGTTGAAGAGCTCGCCCAAGAACACCTGCCAGAGGGATACACCATTGAATGGGTCGGCCAGGCCTACCACGAAAAACGCATTGGCACTTCGTCCGCCACAGCGTTTGGATTTGGTATTCTCATGATGTTCCTGATTCTTGCAGCCCTCTACGAACGTTGGTCTTTGCCAATCGCTGTTGTGTTGGCCGTGCCATACGCCTTTTTAGGCGCCATGGTTGCCATTTGGATGCGAGGTATGCCTAACGATATTTACTTCCAAATAGGCCTCCTTGTGCTCATTGGTTTGACAGCTAAAAATGCCATTCTGATTGTGGAATTTGCCGCCCAAAAAATGGAGGAAGGTTTAGGACCATTTGATGCAGCCATTGAAGCGGCTGGTCTACGCTTGCGTCCCATCCTCATGACATCTTTCGCTTTTGTTCTAGGTGTCGTTCCGCTTGTGATGGCCACAGGTGCTGGGGCTACGGCACGTCAATCAATGGGGACAGGGGTCTTTGGAGGTATGTTAGCAGCAACCTTTATCTCAACCATCTTCGTACCTGTCTTCTTCACTTGGTTTGCCCGTAAATCCAAGCGTAGTCGATGAAGGCATGGCGCACCATTGGTTATGATGCGCCATGCTCAAATCAAAAAAAAATCGACAACCACCTCTGCGTAGCGTGTCGATTTTTTCTTAATTACTTAAAGAAATTCTTCATGCGATCAAAGAACGACTGCGTCTTAGGGTTGTGCTTATTACCACCATCCTTCAAAGAGACTTCGAACTCACGCAACATATTCTTCTGCTTGGAAGAAAGATTCACCGGCGTTTCAACAGAGATATGCATGAACAAATCGCCGTAGTCACCCGTACGAAGGTTCTTCACCCCCTTACCACGCAAGCGGAAGGTTTTGCCCGTCTGGGTTCCTTCAGGAATCGTAATACGCATTTCGCCCGTCAACGTCGGAACCAGGACTTCACCGCCCAAAGCTGCCGTAACAAACGATATCGGAAGTTCCGTATGAAGATCATCACCATCACGAGAGAAGATTTCATGAGGTTTGATGAACACTTCGACGTAAAGGTCACCAGGTTCACCGCCGTTAGGGCTTGGTTCACCACGACCCGTTACACGGATACGCTGACCATTGTTGATCCCTGCCGGGATCTTGATTTCAAGAACCTTGGTCATACGAATCTGGCCAACGCCCTGACAGTTAGGACAAGGATCGGCAATGATTTGCCCCGTACCATGGCAATGCGGACAAGTCTGCTGAACCTGGAATAGGCCATTAGACATACGAACCACACCATGCCCATGGCAGGTCGGACAGGTCTTCTTCGAAGTACCTGGCTTACAACCCGTGCCATGACAATTGGTACATTCATCCCAACCGGGCACGCGAATTTCCATGGTCTTACCAGCGGCGGCATCCTCGAGCGACACCTCAAGCTCGAAGCGAACGTCATTGCCACGTTCACGATGATCCTGCTGAGAACGACCACCAGCGCGGCCACCCCCAAAGAGATCACTGAAAATATCACCAAAAGCGCTTTGGAAGTCACCCGCACCCATATTGCCAAAGCCACCGAAGCCACCAGTACCACCCGCAGCATTTGGATCGACGCCAGCCTTCCCGAAGCGGTCATAAGCCGCACGCTTCTGGTCGTCAGAGAGCACGGCGTAAGCTTCACCGATTTCCTTGAACTTATCTTCAGCGGCCTTATCACCCGGATTACGGTCAGGGTGATACTTCATGGCCATACGACGATATGCCTTCTTAATTTCATCGGCTGATGCGCCTTTGCTGACGCCCAATACTTCGTAATAATCCCGATCAGACATTACCTAGTCCCTACTTGGAGTATTTACTCCATCGTTTCTTCAGTTAATAAGTTCGAAAAGGGTCGGTGCAACATGAGCGTACCGACCCTTCTTTGACAATGGATGCAAGGATGATCCCGGGTCGAGACTAGCTCGACCCTTTGTCGCTCTCAAATTACTTCTTCACTTCCGTGAAATCAGCATCAACGACATCATCGTCCTGCTTAGCACCAGCCTGAGCACCAGCGTCAGCAGTACCCTGCTGCTGAGCAACCTTGTTCATCTTTTCACCGATCTTCTGAGCAGCCATCATGAGCGCTTCAACAGCCTTGTCAATCGCAACCTTGTCTTCGCCCTTAACCTTTTCTTCGACGGTGCGGATAGCATCTTCGCAGGCAGCGCGATCAGCGCCATCAACCTTGTCGCCGAATTCCTTCAAAGTCTTCTGAACCTGACCGATCGCGGCATCAGCCTGATTACGAGCCTGAGCCAATTCAGCACGACGGTGGTCTTCTTCCTTGTTGGCTTCAGCGTCCTGAACCATACGTTCGATTTCGTCTTCACTCAAACCAGAGCTAGCCTTAATCGTGATGGTGTTTTCCTTGCCCGTCGCCTTATCCTTGGCAGCCACGTGAAGAATACCGTTGGCATCAATGTCAAAGGTCACTTCAATCTGCGGCAAGCCACGCGGAGACGGCGGAATACCTTCGAGATTGAATTCGCCGAGCAACTTGTTAGAAGCGGCCATTTCACGTTCGCCCTGATAGACCTTAATCGTCACAGCAGGCTGGTTGTCTTCAGCGGTAGAGAAGACCTGGCTGTGCTTGGTCGGGATCGTCGTGTTGCGCTTGATCATCGGCGTCATCACACCACCCAAGGTTTCGATACCGAGGGTCAACGGGGTCACGTCGAGCAAAAGCACGTCACGGCGTTCACCGGTCAACACAGAACCCTGAATAGCAGCACCAATCGCCACAGCTTCGTCAGGGTTCACGTCCTTACGCGGATCCTTACCGAAGAATTCTTTCACAACAGACTGAACGCGCGGCATACGAGACTGACCACCAACCAAAATCACATCGGTGATATCAGAGGCAGAGGTACCAGCATCGCGAAGTGCCTTGCGAACCGGTTCAATCGTGCGCTGAACCAAGTCTTCCACCAAAGCTTCAAATTTAGCGCGAGTGACCTTCACATTGAGATGCTTCGGACCCGTGGCATCAGCCGTAATGTACGGCAAGTTAATTTCGGTTTCCTGACGGCTAGAAAGTTCAATCTTGGCCTTTTCAGCGGCGTCCTTCAAACGCTGAAGCGCTAACACATCCTTGGAGAGGTCAGCACCTGTATCCTTACGGAATTCAGTGATGAAATAGTCAACCAAACGCTGGTCAAAGTCTTCGCCGCCCAAGAACGTGTCACCGTTCGTGGAGAGTACCTCGAACTGCTTGTCACCGTCGATGTTAGCCAAGTCAATGATAGAAATGTCGAACGTACCGCCACCCAAGTCATAAACAGCAATCTTACGGTCAGCGTTACCACCCTTGTCCAAACCGAAAGCCAAAGCAGCAGCGGTCGGTTCATTGATGATGCGCTTTACTTCAAGACCAGCGATACGGCCAGCATCCTTCGTGGCCTGACGCTGGGAATCGTTAAAGTAAGCCGGCACCGTAATCACGGCTTCAGTCACCGGCTCGCCGAGATAGTCTTCGGCGGTCTGCTTCATCTTACGGAGGATTTCGGCACTAACCTGCTGCGGAGCAAGCTTCTTGCCCTGGGCCTCAACCCAAGCGTCGCCATTATCAGCACGAGAAATCGTGAACGGCATCAGATCGATGTCCTTCTGAACTTCCGCGTCATCGAAACGACGACCAATTAAACGCTTCACAGCAAAGAGTGTGTTCTTCGGATTCGTAACCGCCTGACGCTTGGCCGGCGCGCCAACGAGCACTTCACCGTTGTCCATGTAAGCAACGATGGAAGGGGTCGTACGAGCACCTTCGCTGTTTTCGATAACCTTAATATTGTCACCTTCCATCACAGCAACAGCCGAGTTGGTAGTACCAAGGTCAATACCAATGATCTTCGCCATAGTAGGTTAATCCTTTAAAAAAAATCTTTTCATTCCAGAGGCCGACACTTCATTGCCATGATCTTTCATCACGCAGGGCACATCTGAACAATACTGAAACTTTCTGTTCGCGCTTGACGTTAAACATCCTTTGCGAACGACCTTAATCCCTATATGGGGATGCCACTAATTTTTTCAACCCCCTATTTCAAGACCAGTCAAAAATAATTACATCTTCATTATTTTTTCATTGTTTATCATAGGGTTATCAAAAATAAAAAAGGGCACTCCCTACCGAGCACCCTTCTTTTGGCTGAAATTTTGATTAGCCTTGAGCGACGCTAACCATGGCCGGACGTAACACGCGATCCGCGATCAACCAACCACGTTGGAAGACTTCAACCACCATCCCTGCAACAACACCTTCAGGTGCCGGCACCATAGCAATCGCCTGATGCTTATGCGGATCAAAGACTTCGCCCTTTGGATCGATCGGCTTCATTTCAGACACATCAAGCGCGTGCATGAACTGACGATAGGTTGCCAACATCCCTTCACGGACAGGATCATCTTCCATATCCTTAGTGACTTCCAAGGCCTTTTCAAGACTATCGACCACAGGCAAAAGATTTTCGGCAAACTTTTCAATACCAAACTTACGAGCCTTCTGAATTTCATCAGAGGAACGACGACGCGTATTTTCAAGTTCAGCCATCGCACGGACATAGAGATCGTAATGTTCCGTGACCTTCGCCTCAGCCAACTTCAATGCCGTTTGCAAAGTTTCAATCTTCTGTTCTAGCGTTTCTTCCTTCGCGGGCTGAGCTTCCTCTTCGGGCGCCTGAGCGTCCTGATTGCATTCGCACTGGCCTTCGCAACAGGCGGTCTGTTCCTTCACTTCCTGTTCCTGAGTCTTTTCAGTCATAAATTGCTCCGTAGACTCGTCTACATCTAGACGAGAGGATAATGACGGGAAGCAAAGTCCCGTCTGAATACTGCTCCTATATATATGGGGACAATGATGGCAATTTCAAGCGAACGATTTATAACCATCCCGCAAGTTCACGACGAGCAATCTTTTCGTAAGCGTCTACAGCAACCTCTGACTCATTAAGGGCTGGAATGTAATGAAATTCTCCTTGGGGCAACGCCTCACTATTAAAAGCACTGATATAGGTCTGACGCAACTCGTCGTCAATCTCTTCAATGGTTTCTAAGCAGTCTGCGGCAAAACCAGGACAAATCACATCGACACGAGGTGTTCCCTCTTCGGCCAATGCTTTTACGCTCGCAAGTGTGTACGGTTGCAGCCATTCTTCTCGACCAAAGCGTGACTGAAAGCAGACCATCCAGTCACGAGCATCCAGGCCTAGTTGTTTCGCAATCAGTGAAGCGGTTTTATGACACTGCGACTCATACACATCACCCAATTCAGTGCTTTTTTGTGGAATTCCATGAAAACTCATCACAAGTCGACCACCAACACTCATGGGCGCGCCATTTTTATCCCAGTAATTGCGTAACTGTCTCACAATGGCCTGAATATAGGCGGGCTCATCGTGATAGTCATGAATCGTACGAATCGCTGGAAAATCTCGATGGGTCATGACATGACGAGCGACCGCATCAAAACAAGCAGCCGTCGTCTGTGCCGCATACTGCGCAAACATGGGCATCACCAAAACACGCTTGACATTGTCAGCCATCATTTGATCCATGACTTCACTCACAGATGGATGACCATAACGCATCCCCCAATAAACCGGGATACCTAAACGCTCGGCCAACTTTTCAGCCGTATGCTTCGTATGCACGATTAAAGGGGACCCTTCTTCAGTCCAAACACCGTTATAGCGTTCTGCAGACTTCTTCGGACGCGTTCTTAGAATGATGCCGTGCAAAATCGGCCACCACTTCCAACGAGGCAACTCCACAATACGCTGATCGCCTAAAAACTCAGCCAAATAATTACGAACCGCCGTTTCCGTCGGTTGATCAGGACTACCTGTATTAATCAGAAGTAAGGCGGTTTTTTTTGAGGTTTTCATGGATAAGAACCAGCGAATAAGCTTACTGAGACAGCGACTCATTGTGCCTTGTCTTTCTTAAGAAAGGCTTTTAGCTCCATATGCAAAAAGGCCGCAGACTGCGACCTTTTTTAGCTTGATGACTTATTCAATTAGAGGCGAACTGCCGAACGTTGACGATAATTCCACACGACCAACATACCGCCAGCTAATAAACTCATCCAGAACTTACCAATTACTTGGCCAACGACAAAATCTAAAGAGCCAAAAGCCAACGAAAGGAAAATGATGGAGTCAACAATCGAGCCAACCAAACCCGAAAGAATAATCGCCAAAGACAAATGACGCTCTCTCAGTGGAGTATAAACCGCAAAGTCTGCCAACTCAGAAAATAGAAATGCACAAGTCGAACCTAAGATGATGGCAGGTTCAGACAAAATCCCTGACAACAACGCACCGACCACAATCGCAACCAACGTCCAACTTTTACCCAAGAGACTTTGAACAGCGTCCCGCAAAATCAAAGCCAAACCCGCGAACAAAACGGCTGACGGAGACATAATGCCAGGCCACACGGGAATCAAGCAAGGACCATCTGGCGGGCAAACGGTACCCACGTTCATCACCACCCAATTACCCGCAGGAATCGTCAAGATAAATAAGATGAGACTAAAGAGTCCAATCGAACGATTGGAGAAGTATTTCTGCATTTAATTGTTCTCCTGGCGCTACCGAACGAAAGTCAGCGCATACCTAAAGAAATGACAAGGAATGTACCCAAGCAAACGATTTAGCTGCCGGTATCAAAAAAACGCATCACGCGTTGAGGTAGATAGAGGATATTACCAGGTGCACGCCCTTGAGGGAAGCCAATATGTCCACCTTCTTTTGGGAAATCCGCAATAATCGACGAACTGATCTCTGATTCCTTAGGCAAACCCCAGGCTGGAAAGAATGGATCGTTTTGCGCATTTAAAAGTAACAGGGGCACACGGACATTCTTGAGTACAGGTTTTGCTGAACACTTCTGCCAATAATCCATCGCCGAAGCATAACCATGTATCGGCGCGGTGTAGACATTGTCAAAGTCAAACATCGTTTTGCACGCACGGACGGCATCCATATTGATGGCATCAGGAAACATTTTGGCTTTTGCCTCAAGCTTAGGCTTGAGCGTCGCCAAAAACATGTCGGCATAAAGAGTGTTGACCCCTTTACTAATACGTTCACTGCCAGCCACGAGATCTAATGGTGCCCCGATCGCAATCGCCCCTTTGAGAAAACAAGCATCTTCTCCGCGATCCCCTAAAAACTTTGCGAGTTGATTAGCTCCAAGACTCACGCCAACTGCGCGCAAATCAGCCGTGGGATAACGCCGATGTACCGTTTTAAGCACCCATTCACAGTCTGCACTATCACCCGCAAAATAGGCGCGTGGCAAACGATTCATTTCGCCGCCACAACTGCGAAAATGCGCTACAACGCCACGCCAACCGCGTTCAACACAACAGGCCATCAACGCTTCGGCATAGTGACTACGGCTCGAACCTTCAAGCCCATGAAAGTGAACAAGAATCGGAGCGGTAACATCTTTGACTTCAGGCTCAACCCAATCCCAAAGCATAAAGTCGCCATCGGGCATCTCTACCTTTTCACGACGATAGGACACCTTGGGTCGAGGCATTAATTTTGCTGGCAATACCGTCTGAAGATGTCCCCCGGGACACCATGAAGGTGCCTTGTAATCGGAAACCACGATAGGCATGACTTTAATTCCAAAACTCAAAAAACTAGCAGAGTCTACCTCTCTTTAATAGGCCCTGTCATTCAGGCAACGACTTCCTGACGGGCGCATCCGTCCCAAAGACAGCTTTCCACAATGCCAAAACTGCCATTTTTTCGTTTTCAACCAAACTCATTGGCACCCGTACAGGAACGCCTTCACCACTATTCAATCGAATTTCATGCTGTAGCGCACGGTAACGACGATATGCATTGACCGCCAGCTTCACCAGTTGTTCTTCAACCAGTCCTAAACGCGCAGCTGTTTCTAAAAGAAGAATATTGCCAAAATTATTTACAAGTTCAGGATGAGTACTCGACGACGTTAACACCAGTAATTGCACAATAAATTCAACATCGACCATACCTCCTCGGTCGTGCTTGATATCGAAATAGATCGTGCGATTAGCATGCCCCTCCAACATTCTCAGACGCATATCAAGAACATCTTGACGAGCTGATTCGATCGTTCTAGGCAACATCAAAATATTGCGACGTTCTTCTTCAAACCTACGACCTAAATCGCGGTTACCAGCCACAAATCGAGCGCGTGTCAGTGCCTGATGTTCCCAAAACCATGCCCCATGCCCATCAGTATTACGCTGATAGCGGCTAAACATTTCAAATGGCGAGACAATCAAACCACTGTCCCCGTTGGGACGTAGTCGCAAATCCACATCGAACAATTTGCCTGACGACGTTTGAAGGGTGAGCCAACTCATCATTCGACGCACTAAACGGCTATAAACCAGGTCCGCCTCTTGATCCGGGTCGTCATAAATAAAGACAAGATCAAGGTCACTGTCATAACCCAACTCTTTCCCCCCAAGCTTCCCATACCCAATCACAGCAAACTTCGGACGATCGCAATGCTTCTTCGGCATGCTTTCCCAAGCTAGTTCAAGCACTTCATCTAACACAGCATCGGCCAAAGCCGACAACTGGTCCGCTAAGCGTTCAACCGTAAAGCGTCCATCTAAGTCTGCAATTAACAAACGGAAAACAGCTGAATGATGTGCATCGCGTAACGCATTCATTTGTCGCTCTTGATCACCTGTTGCCTCTGCTAATGCTCGATGTAATTTATCCGTCCACTCGCGCCAATCGACAGGCGTAAAGTCATCCATTTCATGGACTCGACCATCCACAAGTTCATCAAGAATAATCGGATGGCGAACAATATAATCCGCACTCCAACGACTAGCCGCCAACACGCGACCAACTCGATCAGCCGCCTTTGGGTACTGTGTCAGCAACGCAATATATGTCGAGCGCCCCGCAATCGCCTCTAATAATTTCAAGTACCTCGAGAACACCTCTTCAATCGGAACGACACGAGGGCCATCGTTGGACTGCCACGTAGGACATCTTTCAGCTATCACTGGAATTAAATTTTGCAGTCGCTTCCTTGCATCAACAGAGAGACTCCGTCCTGTTCGAGTAGATGTCAGTCGCATGATGCGAGAAACCAATTCATCGACATCTTTCGCATATCCCAAACTTTCGAGCTTATGAGCCAACGCTACGCACGCTGTAGAAGTCCCTGTTTCCCATCCAGTTGGCCAGTCTCCGCAATCGATCTCTGGTTCTCTAACCTGAAAAACATTATCAAAGGCATCAGCCACATACTCACGCACTTCGCTGACAGCCTGCCAAAGAGCTTCAGGCTCCATACCCAGAAGACCAGCGATAGAAGCTAAATCTTCGCCCTCTCGAGGCAGTCGTTGGGTCTGCTCGTCGTTAACGTACTGAATCGCGTGCTCTACATTACGCAAGAAAACGTAATAGTCCGACAATTTTGCTACCATCTCTGGTGATATACCACCTTCTTTGGCCAACATGGACAACATTGTCAACGTTTCTTTGCCACGCAATGCAGGATCTCGTCCACCTCGAATGACCTGCAGGGTTTGCGTCAAAAATTCGATTTCTCGAATGCCACCGCGCCCTAACTTAACGTTGACACATGTGCCTCCCCGAGCCAACTCACGACGCGCCGTTTCGGCTCGGATCATTTCATGTAATCGTGTCAGAGACGAAATCGCACCAAAATCCAGATATTTTCTAAAAACAAAGGGGCGCACCAATGAGGTTATATTGCGCGTTTGCTGCGCAAAGAGCTCCTCTGACCCAAAAACAGCCGAATTAATGACTCGGCCCTTAAGCCATGCAAAGCGTTCCCAATCTCGCCCCTGCGTATATAGATATTCTTCAAGCATATCGCTTGAACACACAATCGGCCCAGACTCACCATTAGGTCTCAAACGCATATCGACTCGAAACACAAACCCAGGCCCCTCAATATCATTGAGCGCAGGAATGATGCGCCTAGCCAATCGTTCATAAAATTCTTGAACCGAAAGTGTGCGACGTGCATTAGAGAATGCTGGCGTTGCCTGCGTCTCGCCATCTTCATCGTATAAAAAGATCAGATCAATATCGGATGAGACATTCAGTTCACGCCCGCCAAGTTTACCCATTCCGACGACCAACAAATCTTGAGGTTGACCTGAATAGCCTATAGGCACACCGTATCGTTCTGCGAGCTCTCTTGCATTGAGGGATACCGTTGCAGTCACTGCCAACTCTGCAAAGTCACTCATCATGCGAACGACTTCAAAGTAGTCGATACGCCCTAACGCATTGCGACCAATGATATTCACGATGAGCCGCCGACGCATTTCTCGCAACGTCACTCGTAATTGCTGTGGCGAGGTAATTGCCTGAATTTCGAACTGCATGGCTTCACGAGAAAAAGTTTCCTCTAAGAGTCCTTCATAAAATGCCAAATCTTTCTCAGTCGAAAAACCTGGCATCATGGCCTGCAAAGATCTTGCTGTAAACGGCGAATAACGAATGACATCGTGAAGAGAAAGCTGAGCCATAAAAACTCCGTTCTGTATCGGCACAACATGAAGCTGATAAAAATTAGTCTTCAATCATTCTATATAAAAGCCTATAGGCATTCTCATTCGCGTTTTTGCTCAATGAATTTCATATCTAGGATTGCCTGCAGTACAATTTCAGTCAAAATGCATTGCGCTTGCCTTACGCCTTCATGAAAAACTACTACCGATGTCGATCGCTACACTACCGAGGTCGCGTTACCCACTCGTCTAAATACGCCAACTTGATGCGCAGTCTGTTTTATTGGCTAATCGGCCTCTACTTCATACTGAGCGCCATCATTATTGGTGCACGTTGGTTCTTTACGACCCAAGCTGACAACTTCCGTGACGACATCAATCGAGCAGTCTCGGAAGCTACAGGCGTCACAATCAATGCCTCACATTTTTCGGCTAGTTTCGAAAAGTTTTGGCCTGTTATTAATCTTAAGGATGTGCAAATCACCCGCCCCGACGGGGTTGTCGCATTGATACTTCCACAGGTCTCTGCCCGCTTTTCCTGGTCATCGGTTTGGCATCTCTCTCCAAGATTTGAACAACTCGTCGTTGTGGATCCCGCGCTGACCGTTCGACGCCTCGAAGCGGACACGTTTGAAATTGCAGGCTTCTCCATCAATCTCAATCGTTCAGACGACAAACAATCGTCAAATCGTCAGTTAGGCGATTGGCTATTAGATCAGCGCAAGCTTGAACTCATCAATGGCACACTGACCTATATCGATGAACAACAGAATCACGCGAGTGTTGTTCAGTTCAAGCAAACACATTTTATTTTTGAGCAACGATTACTCGACTGGCGCGCTGCTTTGAATGGTCAAATTAAACTCGCCTCTCACGAGACCGCCCCTGAAACGTTTAAAGCGATCGTCCATATCAACAAACATCTCTTTACGGATGAGGCCAATCCTCAGACGTGGGATGGTCGCGCTTATTTACAGTCGAGCAACTCTAACTTAGCCGAACTTCTCACGCGTATGGATCAACCTTGGTTGCGTTCTGGTCAAGGTCAAGTTGAAGCTTGGTTAGATTTTTCGGACGGGCGTATCACATCTGCTGTTGCAGATCTGAAACTCCACCATATCGACGCTCAGCTTGCGCCTGAACTAGAACCATTAAAGGTGAGACGTCTTTCAAGTCGTCTCCAATATCGAGCGCAATATGACGACCTGAAAACACAGACAATCGAAATTAGTCATCTAGACTTTGCGACACCAACTCACCGCACTTCTCAGCCTCTTCAAGCATCTTTCTCGATGCGTCATGATGCCGCTGATCGTTTGCTTGGCGCTACCTTTAATGCAAACCGCTTAGACATTGGTGCACTCACTAGTTTCATCCCCCAGCTACCTGTGGATGCCTCACTACGTCAGTTCGTTCAGAACCACAAACCCACCGGAATGTTGGGTGACATATCCCTCGACATAACTGGCCCTTTGAACGATCCAAATAGTTGGCATCCATCAGGTTATTTCGAGAATCTTACACTGCAGGCTCAGGGCACTGTCCCAGGTTTTAGTCAGCTCTCAGGACGTTTTGCACCCAAAACAAATGGCGACGGCTTTACGGTTACTCTTAATAGCAAAGATGCATCCTTGACCTTCTTAGACATTTTCCGTCGTCCAACCATGCCTTTTGATCGTCTGCAAGCTGATGTTGGTATCAGTTTTCACCCACAACTACATATCAATTTCTCGAAGTTCTCTGCGTCCAACACTGACGCCGCCCTCTCTGGCCAAGGCAGTTGGCTGGCAACTGGTGGTGCTGGTACGATTGATCTCTCCGGCACCATTAGTCGCGCCAAAGCAGAAACCGTCCCTCATTACATTCCTCGCGTCGTCGGTGAAAGCTTATTAGATTGGTTAGAAGCTGGTATTCTTGCTGGCAAGGGCAGTAACGGTTCCTTTATTGTCAAAGGTCCTTTGGACAAATTCCCATGGGACGGCGCCGATAAGTCAAGTGGGGTCTTTTTAATTGAAGCTGATCTAAAGGATGGTCTTTTAGATTTTTTACCTTCACATCAAAAAGACAGCAAGGGACAATGGCTAACTGAACAACAATGGCCACTCCTTAAAAACATCCAAGCCCATTTGCGCTTTGAAAGAAATGGCATGTTTATTACGGGCCAGAGTGCCCGTTCTGTCGGCTTAACTGCCTCTAACATGCAAGTTGATTTACCTTCCTATAGTGAGGCACTTTTGAGTGTTAAGGGGCGAGTGAGCGGCGACCTTAGTCATGCATTACGCTACCTCAACGAAGGCGTTATGCTCAAAGACCTGCTTTCTTCTGCTTTTACTGAAAGCACAGGGAAGGGGGCTACCGATATTCGTCTCGACCTTTCCATTCCTTTGGCTGGCGACTTTGAAAAAGACCTCAAAGTCGACATTGACGCCAAATTAAAAGAAGCGGATTTCTATTACGGGCTTCATTTACCTACGGTAAAAAATGCCACGGGTGTACTTCACATTACCCAATCGAGCGTCACAACCAAATCGCCAATTATCGGTGAAACAGCTTCCGGTCATCCCGTGACCGTATCTGCCAAGACGACCGATGGCGTTTTACGACTCGGCATAGATGCAAGCCCGACAACACAAGAACTTGAATCATTCCTTGATTTAGATGAGGCACAGCCGTTTTTCAAACACTTAAGCGGCACAACCCCTATTCATGTAGATGCTGACATTGGATTAACACGTTCCCTGATCGACATCCAGGGACATACCAAACTTGAACAGATTGTTAGCACGTTACCCGTCCCCTTTGAAAAGGCTGCACATCAAGCTTGGCCTACATCATTCCGAGTTAATGTGTTGCCCGAGTCAGGCTTGAGCATTCATATAAAATCACCCCAACGTGCTGACGTCACATTAATTTTTAATAAGCTCAATGGACATTTAGCTCTCACTGACGGTGTTGTCAATTTAGGAACGGCTCAAACAGCGCAAGAAGCCAAGGGACTTAGTATTGCGGTTGCCACACCATACCTTAATGCTGACCATTGGTTGCCGCTCATTCTTCAACCAAAGACAGACAAACCACAGCAGTCCAATTCTGCAGTTGATCGTATTTCTCTTGTCTCGATTGAAGCCGCCAAGGTTGATTGGCTTGACAAGACGTTGACTACCCTTGGTGTGACAGCCCGCCGCTTTGGTCGTAACAATTGGCATTTTCGTCTTGCAGGTGACGATGCCGCCGGGCAAGTAGAGTATCAACAAGCCACAGCCAAACAGCCTTCGAGCTTAAAAATTGCACTTACTCGACTTCATTTACCTGATAGTTCAGTCGACAAACTCTCTACAAAGCCATCGACGCAAAAAGCACCTGACCAATTACCAGACATCAACGTTGTCATTGATGATCTGAAATTGGGTCAAAGACAGGTTGGTAAGGTCGAACTCCAAGCCATAAACCGTCAAGATCAAGACTTCCACATTTGGGACATCTCTCAAATAGTGATTCGTAATGTTGGTGGCACACTACAAGGTCATGGCCAATGGAAACACTTGCCAAAACAATCTGGCCAAACAACGCTTTCACTCACCGCACGCATTTCTAACACAGGTAAGTTGCTCACAAGCCTCGCCGTGCCCGATGCTGTGCATGGTGCGCCTGCGACAATCAACATGGATCTAGAGTGGCAAAACGCCCCGCACCTTTTTGAGCTTCAGACACTCAATGGGCGGTTCTCGAGTGAACTCGGTTCCGGTCAATTTCTACAAATTGAACCTGGTGCTGGGCGCCTCCTTAGCTTACTTTCCATGCAGCATCTCCTGCGACGCTTAACCTTGGATTTCCGTGACGTGATTAACCGTGGCTTCACTTTTGACTCCGCTCATGCCGCAGGTACGATTCAAAACGGCAAAGTCAGCCTTCCTAAAGCTTCTGTGCTTGGTTCAGCTGCAACTGTCGTTTTAGGGGGCGACTTGAATCTCAATCGAGAAACTCTAAACCTCAAAGCCATCATTCTTCCTGCGATTAATGTCGGCGGACCTTCCTTGGCACTCGCATTTTTGAACCCCGCCGTTGGGATTGGAACCTTTGTCACACAGTGGCTCTTTAAGGATCAACTTTCGCAGATGTTCCGTATGGAATATGCCATTGACGGTTCGTTCGATAATCCAAAAATTCAGAAGTTAGAGCGCCTTAACCTTGATGCCTTACCTAGTCGATAAGAGAGAGCGTGCGACTAACGGTCGCACGCCTACATCGCTAGAACGTCCCATCTTTGAAGTTGACCATCTCATTAAGGCCTCCTGCGTTTTCCTTTCCGCAAAAGGCCTTAGAGGTTCAACACAGTATCAGCATCAGATTAGCTCGGAGACAACTGATAGAGTTCGCTGTCTTTAGCCTCGTCCATCGTGAGACTCAGTTCGAGTTCGTCGGCATAGTCGATCGCTCGAATTGAATTTTGTGCCTGGTTGTAGTAGTTGCTCTGTTGAGAGACAGACTTGAAGCCCGCCTTAGCTACCTTACGGTCGCCCATTTCCCAATCCAGAAGGGCTGCAAAGAAACGATTTCGATCTCTCCCTATTCCACAGCTGTGATCGCGTGCGTAAGCTGCACGAGCCGCTTTGATGTCACCCATCTGATAGAGAAGGGTACCAGCCATCGTATGACGAGCGGAATTGGCATCAATCTTGAGCAATGCTTGATTCGTTTCGAAAGCCGCCTTGCGATTCCCAGAACGAAGCTGAGCGGAGAGAATGCGTTCTAGACGAACGACCTCGGCAGGACGTTTGCCCTTTTCCTTTTTGCGAGTCTTGTCATGAAAAACGCTTATCGGAAGCACTTCCAGACTTTCCAATTCAAGACGCGGAGCACGAAGAACACCATAGAGGTTTGCCGCCGCGTAGCGAGCCGCATAACGAACTTCGGCGGATTCCTTCTCCCCGTGTTTTTCGTGCGACTCGAGGAATGCGGCCATTTCAACAGCCGGTGCTGATTCGACACGATTGCTGCGAGACATACGAACGGATGCCAAAGTCTGCCAGATCTGGCGGTTATCGGGCTCAAGAACCAGGATGCGCTCGAAAGTTTCTTCTGCACGTCCCCAGTTGCGAAGCTGCAAATCTGCACCCCCTGCAAGTTTCAATGCTTGCAGGTCTTTGGAACTCAAGTTCGCCAAAGCACCCAAAGCTGGACGCACGCGCTTCCAAGCCTGAGCCTGATAGTAGGCGGATGCGGCCGAATGACGCATGTCGCTTTTGAGCTTATCCTTTTTGACGAGCTCAACCGTTTCCAGGAAGATGTCGCCTGCACGCATATACTTTTCATCTTGCATAAGAGCAACGGCAAAGTTCTGGTGCAGAACAGCATTATTTGGCCAGACAGAGACGCCTTTTTCAAAGACTTCAATCGCGAGCTTGTTTTTCTTCAACGCCATAGCCGAAAGACCGTAGACCGTAACGCCAAAAGGATGGGGATGATTCCCGTCGACGAATGACTGCAGTTTTTGCAAGACTTCATGGTACTTCTCTTGTTTGTAAAGCTCCTGTGCATGCAGGAAAACCGTGGCTTCCGTCTGCGTTATGACGGGCGTATTATCGTCGGCAAAAGCCGACATGCTTTGGCCGAGACCAAGCACCAAGACGGCAAAAACCGTTATCAGGACGGAGGAAATGGTATTTTTATGCATGTCTTGCTTACCTATGAAGTTTAAATTCAATAGGCACTTCAACCCAGCACATCACCCGCCGGCCGTTCTTTTCCGCAGGCTTGAAGCGCCAACGTTTGACGGCCTGAAGTGTGGCTTTAGCAAAGGTTTCGTTGTCGAGGCCAGGCATGACTTCGGCCTTCAAAACACGACCTTCCGGATCAATTACAAGTCGCACCGTCACCGTTCCTTCCTTTTTGGTGCGTTTGGCGGCGTAGGGATAGATCGGGTTGGACGAGAATAGAAGAGCTGGTTCCTTGTCGAGTTCCCTCATCGAGAAAGCGGTAAGCGCAGTCGGAGCCGTTGAGGCCACGGTCGGCATGGCCGGGACTGCGAGCCCGACGTCAAACATCGGATTGACAGAGAAGTCAAGCTTGACATCGGGCGTCGGGATTTCGATAGGAGTTTCGGTCCGAATCGTCACTTTGGGTTGCGTCGGTGCCAGCTTTGAAGATACCGGATGGATGATTTCCTTCGGCGTTTCTTCCTCCAAAGGCATGGCCATCGAGTTGCGAGTACCTCGTCCGTCGGGTTCATTATCAGGGCTCATTATAGTTGTGGGGTAAAAACCCACGATAAATAGGACAGCCGTCGCGACAACACCGATCACAGCCGACAAAGCACGAAGCTTCGACGACGAAGAGACGTCGGGGAACACCGTTTGCGAGCGGCTTGAAAGAGTACTCATCAAGACGGCTCCTTAACTATTTTTAGCCGCAACGCTCACGTTTCGTATACCGGCTTCTCGGCAGGCATCTAGTACCTGAATCACAATGCCGCTTCGCGCCATCGTGTCGGCCGCAATCACAACACCACCATCGGGTGTGTCGCTACGGAATTTGCTCATCCATATCCGCACCTGACGAATGTCGATGGATCTCCCTTCAATCCAAATGACATTACCTGAGTCCACAGCCACAACCACAGAGGGAGCTTTGGAAGAAGCGGTCTTTGCAACCGGGCGTTCCACTTCGACGCCTGATTCACGCACAAAACTCGAGCTCACCATAAAGAAGATGAGCAAAATGAAAATCATGTCGATCAGAGGTGTCATGTTGAGTTCAAGAGGCTCGGACATCTGAGTTTTCTTTCTACGCATATTTGTAGTCCTTCGGAGCTTTGCCCGTCTTGAGAAGGAAGTCGTTCAACAGAACACTGAAGGCTTTCGCCTGTTGCTTCACCATACGACCCAAGACCACACCGATCACCGCTACCAACAAGCCGCTCTGCGTCGTAATCAAAGCCTGCGCCACACCATCAGCCATACTCGAAATGTCAATAAATCCGAACAAGGCGATAGTATTAAAGGAGCTCACCATCCCCATCACAGTGCCTAAGAGCCCTATGAGAGTAGCGACCGAAGCGCAGACAAGAACACTTCGACCTTGACACATGTTGAGAGTGACCGAGGCACACATCGTTTCACGCAACCCCGAATCAATCGGATCAATGCCAGAGCGGTTTTCAAGGTAATACTGAGCAAAGTCGACCCATACGGTGTCTTTAGCACCGAAAGTCTTGGTTTTCAAGATAGCCTTGATTTGTTTGTGAGCGTAATGAAGCTGCACAGCAGAAATCAGACCACGAGTAGTCATCAGGACGCACAACAGCATAAGGAGCACCATCAAAGGGCCGCCAGTAGCAATTTTTTCAAAGATTTCTTCAATGGGAAAGATCATCTTCGTAGTCCTCAAGAGGAGACTTCACGAAACGAGCGGCAGCACGCGAGAGGACCTGTGTGGCCACGTCTTCAACGTTCTGCGACACGAGTTCGAGTCGACGAGTGAGGAAGTAGTGAAGGAGCATCAAAATGATCGATACAACGAGACCGACTTCGGTCGTGATCAAAGCGATGGAAATACCGCCGGACAACAACTTCGGATCGCCATTACCAAAAATCGTAATTACGTCAAAAGTGGCGATCATCCCGGTAACGGTACCCAAAAGACCCAGCAGGGGAGCTACGGCAGCGGCAACGGCAACGGCCTGAATACCCTTATTAAGTGGTGCAACGTTAAGTTCAACGGCTTCGTCCAAGCGCTTTTCGAGCGTAAGAACAGAAGTGCCCCCCATCTTCAACATGGAAGCGAGAACTTTCGAAGCAATGCACCCCTTATGGTCTTTAGCCATGACAGCACCAGCTTCGGCAATCTTGCCGTCGTCGATCTTGACCAAGGCATTGGCCAAGAGAGCCGCGTCGGTTTTTTTGATCGCATAGAGGAAAACGAGCTGATAGAGGCCAAGAACGAAAGCGAGGAAACCGATACCGATAATAATCCAAACAAGATTGCCGCCAGCATTCAAATGAGTGTAAAGAGTGTCCTCCGTCTTCAGACGGTTGTACATATCGCCCTTCGTGACATCAACGGGGAGAATAGTGGTGGAACCAGCCGTGTAGTCCTTAAATGCCTCAACCGAAGCATCTCCCAAATTGCCGATGATGGGACGAAGCTGAGTGGCGTCACCGGTCGGAACCAAAGCGGTCGACAAACCGTCAAGGATCGTCAAGGCAGAAAGGCCGCCAGCGATCGTCACGGGAACAGTCCTCAGTTCGCCGTCTGGCATGACAATAGCGAGATCTTTCGTGCGGATCTGGCGGGAGATTTCAACTTCTTTATTGAGATAGCTGATCAAATTGCGAATGTCGGCAATGGACGGGAAGACCGTCTGAGTGCGAAGCTTCGTCAAAAGCGTCGGATCCAACTCTCCGTCAACGGCAACAGGCGAGTGGATGGCACGTTCAAAGGCGGCAGTAGCGGTCAGCTTCACGGCACCTTCGAGGGTCGTACGGGAGGCGGCAGTCGCATGGGCGGCGACAACGGCCTTATTGTGACGTTCTTCAAGTTCGGCCAACTTCTTTTTCAGGTTAGCAATGGACGTGTCGAGTTGAGCCTTGTGTTCGCGAAGCTCCGCACGCTTTTGAGCAACGCGCTTCACGTTGATACGGAGCGTGGCGAGATCGCGATGAGCTTCGGACGTGACGGCACGGTCAAGCTTCTCGGCTTCGCCCGTCATGGCATCGAGAGTGGCAGTCTTTACCTCTTCAGGGGAGTGGGCGACGTTCTTGGCGGCGTCAGCGGCAACGGCGGGTGCAACAATCATGATAATGGCAACAGAAGCCGCGGCGATAAGACGGTTTGCTTTCATCTTAGTTCTCTTTGGCTTCGTCAGTGACTGTAGCGGTCGTGACGACTGGCATCAGAGCCATTTCATGCTGGATACGGGATTTGAGTGTAGCGCCCAACTGAACGATGGGTTCGAGAAGCGCCGGATCGCTCGCAAAACCCGTCTTCTGATCTTTCCAAACGCCAGCTTTCTGCTGATCTAAGGTCATCGCAAAGTAGCCGATACGACCGATACGGAGAACCTGAAGAGTCGTCTTCTGACCGTCAAAGAAGGCTTCTTCTGTCATCACGTCACAGCTGGCACCGTAGTCCGATTCGGCGTTAAGAGCTTCGAGCAAACGGCGAAGTTTTTCACCGACGCTCACCGACGGATCGTTGACAGATTTTTCAATAAAAAGAGCTCGATCCTTGCGTTCGGCCTTGAGGAAAGGCGTTTGCTTGTTCTCTGCAGACTTCAGTAAATCTTCACTTGCGTCATAGATGTCGTTTTCGACCATCAGCGCGATTTCCGCATAACGGCGCTGTTGTTCTTCCATAAGAATGATCTTCTTGGTGAGCGAGGAGATCTGGCGCTTGAGGCGGCGTTCTTCGAGTTCCAAGACTGGAATCTGAAGCGAAAGATTGCGGTTGTCGGCCTGAATTTCTTCTTCTTCGGCGAGGAGTGCTTCGGTCTGACGAGCTGTCTGGCGATCAACGGTAACGGCACGGCTGAGATGCTTTTCAACGGTGTTGACGACCGTAACGCCGTCGGGAACGACGACTGCGGCTTTGTCGGCTGCCGTAGCGGAGAGGCTCTGCAAGGCAAATACCACACCGAGAGCGATAGAAAGTGAAGTTTTTTTCATGCGAAGTTTCCCTTTGAGAGTTGGACTTTAGGCTTTCATCTCATGAGAAGTGAGGGTTGACAACACGAGTCGGGCGGTTCTCACCAGAGACCGCAGGGTTTCGGAGGCTGGTTTAGTTAATAAATCTTTGGTCATACCTTCTTCAACGAGGCGACCTTTTTCTAAAACCATTACGCGCGTCGCGAAGCCCTTAACGAGCGACAGATCGTGCGTAATGAAAATCGTGGCCAAACCGCGTTCGCTCTGAAGCTTCTTCAAGAGGTGTATAACCTGGAATTGAAGGGCACGGTCAAGAGCGGACGTCGGTTCGTCCAGAATAAGGAGTGCGGGTTCGAGAATGAGCGCACGGGCAATCGAGACGCGCTGACGTTCTCCGCCCGACAATTCGTGCGGAAAACGACGTTCGTAAGCTTCGGGCAAACCGACGGCACGCAGGTTTTCTCGAACCAATTCCGCGCACTCGTCGCTCGACTTAAAACGACCCTGGGCAATCGGACCTTCGGCAATCAAATCGCGTATCGACAGACGTGGATTGAGCGATGCGTACGGATCCTGGAAAACCGGCTGAATCAGACGGCGGATATGACGTAGTTCGTTAAAGGACAAACCGTCCAAGCGATGCCCCGTGAGGCAAATCGTTCCTTTGCTCGGAATAAGACGCAAGAGCGCGAGAGCGAGCGTGGACTTCCCAGACCCCGATTCACCTATGACAGCCAAGGTTTCACCCGAGGCTACATGGACGTCGTCCAAAGTCAGCGCATTAAAGTCCACCGAACGCCCGAAAAAACCTTTGGTCTGGCGTTTGTACACGACGCGAATGTCTTTGGCTTCGAGAATATTAGGTACGGTTCCGTTGCGAAGCGCATCGGCGAACGCCGGATCCGTTTCGCGGATTTCGTTTTCACGAAAACGATCGTCGGCACCTTCGAGAAGCAATTTCGAATACGGATGCATTGGACGATCCGTGGGTTTCAGACTTTCGACAATGCGACCGCGGCGCATTACGTGCATCACGTCTGCGGCCTGACGAACGAGTGCCAGGTCGTGACTGATTAACAGAAGCGCAATGTTCTTCTGACGTGCGAGTTTTAAAAGCAAAGCGAGCACGGCCGCTTGTAAATTGGCGTCCAAAGCCGTCGTCGGCTCGTCGGCAATGAGAAGTGCCGGATCGTTTGCAATGGCGATCGCGATCACGACACGCTGACGCTGACCACCCGAGAGTTCGTGCGGATAAGTTTCGAGTCGTTCTTCCGGATGATCCAATTCCACTGACTTGAGGAGTTCGATCGCACGAGCCTTTAGTGCGGCTTTGTTACGGGCGAGGTCGGGATTGTGAATTGCGATGGCTTCAAAGAGCTGTTTCCCGATGCGATGAAGGGGATTCAAGGCTTCAAGAGGATCCTGGAAAATAATCCCGGCCTTTTTACCGCGCAACTGAGACAAATCGTATTCATTGAGACCCACAACCGATTTGCCCTGAAGGCGAATGTCTCCTTCGGTGATCGAGGCGGAGGGCGGCAACAAGGAAATGACGGCACGCGCCGTCAACGATTTGCCGGAACCCGATTCGCCGACCAGGGCCGTACAGGAACTGCTTTCAATCGTGAAGGAAACGTCGCGAACTGCGGCATTGAGCTTGGCATCTGGATACGCTTCGTCACGGAAGGCAATCGTTAGATGCCGGATGTCCAGAATGGGACTTGTCATCGCAGATCCTCCGAGGCCTTCTGTTGAATCGTAGCGGCGGCCGAAACTCTTTCTTCCTGATTGCCTTTTTTCGTAATGGCCAATTCGTCGTCATCAATATTGACGGGCTTTTCCGCGTAGAACACACGCGGGTCAAACGCATCTCGCATCCCTTCACCGATAAAGACGAGAGAAATGAGCAGAAGAGCAAGCGTCAGGAAGGACGACAGGCCGATCCACGGCGCGTAAAGATTATTTTTACCCTGAGCAATGATTTCGCCTAACGACGGGTATTCGGGCGGAAGCCCAAAACCAAGGAAGTCAAGCGCCGTTAAGGAGGCAATGGAGCCGTTTACAACGAAGGGCAACATGGCAACGACGGCAACCAAGGCATTCGGGAGAATGTGCGTTGTCATGATGCGCCAATCGGAGCAACCTAAAACACGCGCGGCTCGGACATAGTCAAGATTACGTACACGAAGCGTTTCTGCACGAACAAGACCCACCAAACGCATCCAGCTGAATAGAAGGAGGATGGCGAGGAGGATCCAGAAGTTCATAGTAATCAGGCTTGACAAAATGATGATCAAATAGAGCACCGGCATCCCGGCCCAGATTTCCATCAGTCGTTGAGCGATCAGGTCGATCCAGCCGCCATAGTAACCCTGAATGAGACCAGCACCGATCCCGACCACGCTCGAGACAAAAGCCAGGCAAAGACCGAACAGGGTCGACAAGCGGAAGCCGTAGAGCAAACGAGCAAAAATATCTCGCCCCTGATCGTCCGTACCGAGCCAGTTTTCAGCCGAAGGCGGAGCTGGAAACTGCTCGGCCAAGTCGGAAATAGAACGGAAAGAATGGTGCACCGGCGGCCAAATAACGAATTTCGCATCAGCCAAGAGTTCGTCCGTGTATTCGTCTCGATAGTCGACGACCAAATCCATCGTGCCGCCCAAATCCTTTTCCGTAAGCGTTTCAAAGATTGGCGAATGGATTTCACCGTTCAATTCGAAAACGATCGGACGGTCGTTTGCGATGAATTCGGAAAAGAGGCTCATCACGAAAAAGAACGCAAAGAGCAGAAAGGAAATATAAGCGCGGCGATTCGCCTTGAAGGCCATCCAGCGACGGCGTGCAATGCTGTGTCCGCTCATACCTTGCTCCTCGAAGTAAAGTCAATGCGCGGATCAACCCAATGCATCGTCAAGTCGCCGATAATCCCGGTGATCAAACCGATCAAGGTAAAGATCCAGAGCGTAGCGAACATCACGGGGAAGTCGCGCTGCATAGTGGCCTCAAAGCTCAAAAGTCCCAGACCGTTCAAAGAGAAAATCGTTTCGATGAGCAAGGAGCCCGCGAAGAACATGCTAACAAAGGTACCAGGAAGTCCTGAAATCACAATGAGCATGGCATTGCGGAATATATGCTTCCAGAGCACCGCTTTGTCAGTCAAGCCCTTAGCACGGGCAAGGTCGACGTACTGCTTACCCAATTCGTCAATAAAGGAATTGCGAGTAAGCAAGGTAAGGCCGGCAAAGCCACCGATCGAAAGAGAAATCACAGGTAAGAAGACGTGCGACAGATAGTCAAAAATCTGCCCCATCAGGTCCATTTCTTCCCAACCCGGCGAATGAAGTCCTCGCAAGGGGAAAATCTGCCAATAGGAGCCGCCCGCGAAGAGAACAATCAGTAGCACGGCAAAAAGGAAGCCCGGAATGGCCGAAGCGGTCACAACGATCGTGCCCGAAACCACGTCAAACGTGGAATTTCGGTGTATGGCACGGGCCATCCCCATGGGGATGGAGATGAAATAAATGAGGAGCGTACTCCATATCCCGAGAGTCATGGAAACGGGTAATGCGTTGATAAGCAGCCCAGAGACGGTATCCGCTTTGAAGAAACTTTCCCCAAAGTCAAAGGTGATGTAGCTAACGAGCATATCAACGAAGCGTTCGTCCACTGGTTTGTCGAACCCGTAGAGTTTTCGAACGGCCTCAAGGACTTCGGGGGTGACACCGTTCACTAACCCGGGGCCTTTGTCGCCGGCTTCGCTTGCCAATCCGCTGTCGGAACCGACATCGCTCTGGACGGAACCCACGCGTTCCATGTAAACCGAGCCAGAGCCTTCCATTTCGGCAATGAACTGGTCCACCGGACCGCCAGGCGTCATCTGAATGACGAAGAAATTAACGACCAAAATCCCGAGCAAAGTCGGGATGACGAGAAATAGCCTGGAGAGGATGTAGCGAAACAAAGAGTGCTCCCTAGACCCAAAGGCCGAAAATAGGACACTCTTTGAGAGAGGCCCCATGTAAAAACAAGACAAGATGAATCTTCATGAAAATCAAACCGCGATGACAGCTATCGAAAAACAGTTTTTTTCGAGAGCGCTTCGGCTGCAGTTCCAAAATATGGTTCGACTGTCGCTTGAATGTCCTTATACAGAATGATAATAGTTCTCAGTATCATTCTTGTCAAATAAGAAGACCAGCGAATAAGTTTGAGAATTGCGCATCGAATTAAACAAATAAAGAAGCCCTTTTTGATGCCTAAATGTATTGTTAAAGAAACTCAATGAGACTCTTTTAGATTCTGGTTGGCTATGTGCCAAGAAAATATATTGTTGCGTCGTGCTTCGGGAGGGCGCCCACCTGGCGGTTCGATTCGGTCTTTCCACCAGGCGATGTGACCTGTTTGGCTGTACCAACCTGGGATGACATAGCAGTTTTTTTGAAGGATCCTATCGAGAACCCTTACACTATTGATTAAATCTTTGGCGTTTTGAGCTGTTGCGATCCTTTCGATCAGTCTGTCAATCGCTTCGCTTTTGATCCCGGAAAAATTTCTCGAGCTCATTTGATCGGCGGCTTTGCTCCCCCAAATGTTACGTTGTTCGCTCCCCGGTTTTTCGGACTGACGCACGAAGCAGTGAGCTAGGTCGTAATCAAAATGACGAATGCGGTTGTAGTATTGCGTCTGATCCAAGGGAACTATATTGAGCTTGATCCCAATTCTGGCCAAATCCGCAGCATAAGCACTGAAGATTCGAGTCATTGTGGGGGAGGATAAAATGAGATTCAATTCCAACGGTTGGCCGATGCCGTTTTTGAGCACCCCGTCTTGAAGAGTCCAGCCTGCGGCTTCAAGAAGCTTCAGAGCTTCCCGCATCGCTTTGCGGATGAGGCTCGTTGACGTATAGGTAGGATAGACAGGGAGAGCTTCGTAATCCTTGGCATTGATACCGGGGAGCTTCTCAAGAATGTTGCGTTCCTCAGTCGTCATCGGATCGCGTGCCCGAAGTACGACCGAACCAGTCCAAAAGCTCGTCGGTCTTTCAAACGAATTGAAGAACATCGTTTTGTTGACGCGTTCGAAATTGAAAATCATCGAGAGTGCTTTCCGTACACGAATGTCCGAGAGAATCGGGCGACGCGTATTCATAAAGATGCCGGCAATACCGAAAACCCCTGGTATATGCACCTCGGCTCTCACAATTCGACCATCCTTCACGGGCGGAATGTCATATCCCATCTTCCAGTCTTTGATCGTACCTTCGGCATAGAAATCGATGTTGCCCGCAAAGAAAGCTTCGCGCATGACGGTCGGATCGCGATAAAAGTCGATGTCGATCATATCGAAGTTATAGCGGCCTTCGTTCATCGGGAGATTTTGAGCCCACCAATCTTTGTTTCGAGCGAGTTTGAGAGAGGCCCCCATATTCCAGCTTTCGATTCGGAAGGGGCCCGACGAAGGCATCGGTTCGTTTTGCGGCTCACCGATATTGCGTGTTTTCCACCAATGAGAAGGTAGAACGGGTAACTGCGCAGCAACCAAAGGCAATTCTCGGTTAGCAGCCGTCTTGAACGTGAATTTCACCGTATTTATGTCCAAAGCTTCGACCTTGTCGATATCTCGATAGGCGTTTTTGTACATCGGCGAGGCGTCTTCAATCAGCGCGTAAAAGGTCCAAACAACATCCTCGGCCTCGACCTTTTGGCCGTCGCCAAATTTTGCTTCAGGTCGAAGCTTCACGACCATCGTGAGACGGTCGGGTGAGAGATCAAAAGATTGAGCGAGAAGTCCTCGCACCATATATTCTTCGGTGCGCTCCGTTTCCCCCAATGTTTCGTACGTGAGAGAAATAAAAGAAGGACAAATCCCTCGCGGAGCAAAGGGATTGAAGTTGTCAAAATTTCCTAGCGAACCCAAATGAAGAGTTCCGCCTTTGGGCGCGGGATCGGATCCCAAAGTTGTTTTGTCGAGCGTTGCGGGTGCATCCCACATACCGATCAAGTCGGAGGGCACAGCCGCTGCCGACTCTGCTAAGAGTATTACCGACACGCAGAGAGAAACCAGAAAGGTCGTTTTCGAAAGTAAAGCCGTGAAACGCATGACAGATTCAACAGGAGATTTCGGATATCGCAAAAAGCCCGCCCGGGCCGGTGGGCGCAGGACGGGAGTTTTTGGAGAAAGCTAGAACTTAGTATTCGTAGGACAAACCGAGAAAGAACTGTCGTCCCATGGAATAACGAGCTTTACTGTCATTGGGGTAGATATTGTTGTCACACAGATTCTTGTTGTCAAAGAGATTCAGCGTTTCAACCGTAACCGTCAGCGTCGAGTTGGCTTGCTTGATCAAATCATAAGCAAGGCTCAAGTCAGCATTGAAGGTTGATTCTTCACCGTGAGACTGCAGATTCCAGAACCATTCGTTTCCAACCTGCTTGCGATCCTTCGAAATTCGGTCGGTTTCGGATTCCCAACGAACGAACAGGTTGGCGCGTAGACGGTTATCCATGAAGGATGCGTTGTGAGCGTAGGTGATCACCCATTTTGCATTGAAGTTGTTAGCCGGTAGGTCTTTGAAGTTCATCAGCTTGCCGTCGTAATAGACGTAGTCGGGATTCACGTCATGAACACCCCAGCGGTTACCCCATTGATTGTTGTCGGCCCAAGCGTTGGCCCAAGCAACAGTGTTGGTCTTCGTGTCGGACCATGTGACGCCGAATTCGCTACTGTGGGTACCGAAGGCACCGAAGTCGAACTTCTTTTCAACAGCGAAGGTCACGCCTTCATACTTGGCACGACCGTGATTGCCCATTTCGTAATGACCGTCTACATTCTTGAGACGCAACTGATCCTTATGATCGCGTTTGACGGCAACGATCTTGTAGAGCGTATCGGCAATATTAGCGGACGCACCGAGAACAATTTCATCGGAGTACGGTGTGTCGAGTTCGCCGAGTTGATTCAGCGTCAACGAACCTCCTTGGGTGGGATCTCCCCAGTCAAGACTGACATTAGGATCGCGTTTGTAGGTCGTGTACTTACCTGCAGCATTGAGAGCATAGGTAAGAATCTGTCCGCCGTAATATCGATTAAGACCCAAGTTGACGTTGAAGCGACCGTCATTGAGAACGTCGGCATTGACGAGGAAGCGTGGTGCAACATTCACATTCTCGGTAATATCGTCATATGACACGCGTACGCCGGGTCGGACGGTGAATCGTTCGACCTTGATCGAATCTTCAACGAAGGCGGATACGGTCGTGAAGTCCGTATCACGGGAGAAGCCAGGCTGGACATTTCGAACCGTTGCAGCCTGCTCGCCACTGATCACACCGTCAACGCGATTACCGGAAACGTCAGGCCTAATTGGCTTTGGATTTTGGAAGTTGCTAAATCCCCCCGTTTCGGATTCGGCTTCGGTATGAATGATTTCAGCACCTACACGAATGTTGTGAGAGGTTTCGGCAAGGAAGAGCGGATACAACGTGAGGACGGACTTGAAGCTATACTGGTCCTGATCCATATCGTAGTCGCCTTGACCGCCTTCAGAATGTGTACTAGTGGAAATACCGGGGCGATCGAGCCAGGTGTATTGATTAGCTGCGACATCACGGGAGATTTCAGTGGTATTGAAACCGATATCGTTGGTCCATGTACCGAACGAGAGATTGGAACGAGTATTTAGACTAAAATTCCAACCGCCACCGTGCTGTTCATAACGATTGTCATCGACATTAGCAGCGTAGCTCACATATTTGTAGGGTGAATAGATAAGGGTCGCGGCCATATAGAAGTCATTATTGGGATCCGTGTTGAGACGGGCAATAAAGCTGTCCATATCGCGAGTGGAGTTTTCACGACCTTCGGGACTTCGTGCCGTATAGACAGGCGTGGAAGAATGGGATTTTTCGTAAGAGAAAAGGGCATTAAGCTTGCCATCGGCCAATGGACCATCCATCGTTACACCGCCGTTGGTGCGCTTGAATTCACGTTGCATGCCAGACTGATTGGTGGGATATTCAAAGTCGGGGGAAGCTTTTTGAGCGTCCGTCCAATGTTGCTTGGCCCAAGCATCGCGAGTGTGATTCACCCAAGTTTTGACATGCCAACGATCGGAACGGGCGTCACGAATGCGGGCGTCAATAAGACCGCCAGTGAAGTCACCAAATTCGGCCGACACGTTTTCCGTATAGACTTTAACATTATCAAGAAGGTCTGGATCCAACAGGATGCCCTGTGCATCACCGGTCGGGATTTCGTTCTGAGCGGAGTCGCCCTTCCAGCCACCCGGGTTCAGGAGGCTATTGTTCGAAAGACCGTTAATGGTGAAATTGTTTTCGTAATGATGTGCACCGCGGATGGAGATTTGCGGCGGCGTCATTTCGGCACCGAAACCACCGTTGCGAGAGCCGCGATCGAACTGAATGAAAGATTCGCTACGCAATGTATCGGTGATGGTGCCGGTGCGGTTGGGGCGCATTTCAAGGTCGTAAACAGAAAGTGCGGTCACCCCGTTTTTTTCAACGACATCTTCAACCGTCACTTTGCTGAGTTCGTGAATGGGCTGTTTCTTGTTTTGTAAATCGGCAGCCTGAGCCGTCAACGTGTCTAAAGCGAGAACGCAGGCGACGGTCATCGTCGAAAACGCAAAGAAAGATTTATCACTAATGGACATGATGTGTTTAGCAATGAGAGCTTGAACAATTCGCCAAGACGCTATCTGGAAAAGAAGACGAAAGCGATCTGACAAAAAGAAAAAGAAAAAATGTAGCCGATAAGAGCCAGTTAAAGTTAATGAAAACGATAGTAGTTCTCATTTACACGGCCGTCAAGAGAATGTCAGATATTTCGCGGGGCTAAGGATATAATTGGAGCCTCTTAACCGGGCTTATGTCATGACCACGAAAACAACTAGTACTAAATGCAAATCTTGTAGCTAGGATGATCCTCTCACCAATCACATTGAGACATACCTGCCTGAATTCAATGCTCAAGACAAACCTACAGGCCCGGCAGCTTTTGCTGATGCTGTCAAGTTCTTCTCGCAACTCTTTATTGAGTCCTTGCTCCAAGGAAAAATGGATAACCACCTTAAAAAATGTCAACCGTTTCCAGAGAGCTATGACCTTGTTGAGGAGGTTAAACCAAACAGTGTCTAGAAGACCATCATAATGCCCTTTTGACCTTTGCCTCTCGCCATTCCGTGTGATCGAAACAACTCCTTCAAACCCCTCGTTATACCCAAGCACTACCACTCATTCGCTCAGCTCGACGAGCAAATCATTACTATGTACACTCATGGAATGAACACGCGTAACATCGACGCTTTTTTGATGCCCTCAGAGTCAAGATTCGCAAGGAAGTAAGCATTAAGAACATGGCAGTACATCTCGGTATTGGCATTCACACAGACGATACGCGAGAGGTGTTAGGTATGTGGATTTTGAAGAATGAGGGGACAAGTCTAGGCTAGCGTTTTCAATAATCTGAAAGCCCGTGGCATCGAGGATATTCTCATAGCGGTTACTGATAGGTTGAAAGGGACGATCGAAGCTATTGAATCTGTGTACCCTGAAAACCCACATCAAACATGCATCGTTCATTTGATTCGAGCCTCTACGGCCTTTGTTTCCCACAATGACAGGAAGGTTGTAGTGACGGTTTAAAGCCCATCTATTAAGCCATAGATGCTGATGCCGCTGCGGCTACATTAGAGACGTTTGAGACCTCTGAGATAGGTAAGCGGTATCCCGCCATTGGACCGATATGGCGACGTGCTTGAATTCAGGTTATACCATTCTTTCAGTTTGCTCTAGAGATCAGAATGCTGATCTCTAACCACTCGAACGAAGGATTTAATCGAGCGATCCGTAAAATCATTAAGACGCGCACACTGTTCCCTAAAGAGGATGCTACTGGTAAGCTCACACACTTGGCCATCAAGAACTTTACGGCTTCCTGGAAGCGAGCTACACTTTATACTCTTTTGTGATCAGTTTACAAAAGGACTCAGGGATTAAGGTATTACAATTCACATCACCTGAGGAATCAAGTAGAATGCTAAAAGTTGGAAGCAAAAGCGTCACGTGATCGCTAGCAAGCATTTTGATTCACTCGCCTGTCAACTTGATCTGCGTTTGATTTAAACCATCATTACCAACACAACAAATCCCACTCACTTCGGCTATACAAGAAAATTGTCGCTAGTATCCAACGCGGTGATGTATGAACTGGTGCGATCGGAATGAACAGTAGCTTGGCAAATTTAAACCGAAACCCTTCGGGGACAATGAGAAATTGCTCGTCTATACGTACATCTTCTACGTAAAACGATTTTCATTAGCCATTTCTACTGGATTTCTGTTCTTAGCTGAACTTGCAAAGTACAGGCTAGCGTGATGCCATAACCGCTATGTATGTGTTTCGCTACAATGATTTGACCTTTATCGTTTTTTCATAAAAGCTTCATGCGTATTTCTGCCTGTCAAATGATTTCGGGCACTGATCCCGAACAGAATATATTAGAGGCAACGAACCTCATTGCGGCCTCCGCAGAGTCTGGCGCCGAACTTGTCGTTCTACCAGAACACTTCGCACTTTTGGATAAACCTGAACGGCAACTAGCCATCGCTGAAACATTCGAAGACGGTCCCATTCAGGAAACGATTCGCGTTGCTGCAACTCGTCACCATTTGTGGATTGTAGCTGGCTCGATCCCCATTAAATCTGAGTATAACCGTCTTTGTACCAATAGTTCTGTCGTCTTCGATCCTTCTGGTAATATCGTTGCACGCTACGATCGTATTCACCTTTTCCATTTTCAAAACCAAAACGAGTGTTACGATGAGCGCTTTCATGTGCAACCTGGTCAGCAGCCCGTGCATTTCAAAATCACTGACTGGGATGGAGAAACGTTAACCGTAGGTCTCTCTTTAGGCTATGACTTACGATTCCCTGAGCTTTTCCGCCAACTTAACCAACCAGATTTAATTGTCCTTCCAGCGACCTTTACAGCCATGACAGGTCGAGCGCATTGGGCTACCTTGCTTGCTGCTCGCGCAATTGAAAATCAATGTTTTGTTGTCACTTCTGCGCAAGGTGGTCAGCACGAATGTGGTCGCACAACTTGGGGGCACTCCAAGATTATCGATCCTTGGGGTAGTACATTGAGTGAATTAGCCCAAGGCAAAGGCATCGTGATCGGTAACGTTGATCTGGCACAACTTCGAGCCATTCGCAACACCTTACCTGCTTTGACGTCTCGCACCCTCTATTAAACATGAATAAATCAACCGCTTCGCTTGAGTGTCTTCAAAGCGCTCAAGCGCTTTTTTTTAATTCGTCTGACCTCGATGCAAATCGTTTAAGACGGGTTCTTGCACGCATGTGTCACGCAAAAACAGACTGGGCTGACATTTACTTGCAACAAACCATCTCACGCGCCTGGGTCTTTGATGAGGGACAAATCAAAACGGGTAGCTACTCCATTGACCGAGGTGCAGGTTTGCGAACGGTCTGTGGTGAAACCTCTACATTGGCCTATACAGACATTCTCTCGGAACCCTCGCTACTTGACGCAGCAAGTACTGTCGCCAAACACAGGTACCTTGAGCAAAGCAATGATGCTGTCATTCTTCCGTTATCAGCACATCATCAACCTTATGCGCCCGTATACGATATACATGACCCAGCCGACAACGCTAATACGACCAAAGCCCTAGAGTTAATTCAAGAAGCTGATGCCTTAGCGCGATCCATAGATCCTCGTGTTATTGATGTCACAGTCACCTTGCAGTGTGAAACCGACAGCATGTTGCTTTATCGACTTGACGGCTTATTGACCGGGGATATCAAACCGATGGTCTACCTGTCAATTAACGTTTTGACCATGGAAAATGGCCGCAAAGAACGCGCCACCGTGGGTGGTGGATCTCGCTTAGGTTTGGATTTCTTCACCAAAGAACGTCTTTACAAGTGGGCATCGGACGCAGTCAGCGAAGCTTTGCATAATCTTCATGCCTATCCAGCTCCCGTGGGTGTCATGCCAGTTGTATTAGGTCACGGTTGGCCTGGCATTCTTCTTCATGAAGCGATCGGTCATGGCTTAGAAAGTGACTTCATTCGTAAAGGCACATCAGCATTTTCAGATATGTTAGGTCAACGCATTGCCTCACCAGGCGTCACTGTAGTGGATGACGGTACAATCGCAAACGCACGCGGCTCCATCTCAATTGATGATGAAGGAACCCCTGCCTCGCGTACAACCCTCATCGAAGATGGCATCCTAACAGGTTTCATGCACGACTTAACGAACGCTCGACTCCTCAATGAGGCACCAACAGGCAATGGTCGACGAGAAAGTTTTGCAACGCTACCACTTCCTCGTATGACCAATACCTTTATGCTTGCTGGCTCTCATACCCCTGAAGAGATCATTCGATCGGTCAAATATGGGATCTATGCAAGTAACTTTAGTGGTGGTCAGGTTGACATTACCAATGGAAAATTTGTCTTTGCCATGAGCAAGGCCTATCTCATTGAAAATGGCAAACTAACACGCCCCGTTCGGGGGGCCATGTTATCTGGCTCAGGCCCAGAAGCCCTCAAACACATACCCATGGTTGGTAACGATCCCGCGCTTGACGACGGCACAGGCCAATGTAGTAAAGAAGGCCAACATATCCCCGTCGGCGTGGGTATGCCAACCTTGCGCATCGATGCTTTGACCGTTGGTGGGACGAACCACACTGAAGAGTGATGCCGTCTAGCCCAGCGGTTTATAATGAATAGATTCATCTACACAGGAACGCACCGTGTTCAAATCGTTCAAACTAATGACGCCCATTGTGTGGCTCACTAGGCTACTTGTTGGCGCCTACCCGCATTGGCAGGGTTGCGCCCCATCTTCCAAGCAGCGTATTTATTTCGCAAATCACACTAGCCATCTTGACACTATTGTCATTTGGGCTTCTTTGCCGCCACAATTACGGCCATTCGTTCGTCCTGTTGCAGCCAAAGACTATTGGGAAAAAGGCGTTCTTCGTCGTCGCATCGCTTTAGAAGAGCTCAATGTCGTGCTTGTCGACCGTCGTCGTACTGAACACAGCAACCCACTTGATCCATTACGTCAAGCTTTACAAGAAGGCTCTTCTCTGATTATTTTCCCAGAAGGGACACGTCGCCCTCAGCCGTTGCCGAGCAACTTCAAATCAGGTATTTGGCGCTTGATGAAGGAATTTCCTCAAGTGGAGCTGATTCCAGTCTATATTGAAAACTTGCATCGAGCCATGCCCAAAGGGGTTCTACTCCCCGTGCCCACCGTCTGCTCTATTCGCTTCGGTGAACCTCTTGAACATTCCCCGGACGATCTGAAGGATGACTTCCTCGAACGCGCCCGTAACGCAATCATTTCGTTGGCCCAACCATGAGACTCGGTTTTACGATCCAGGAAGCCTATGTCATTTTGTTCGTAGGCCTCTTACTCTTAGCTGCAATCGGTACTTTTTATTCTGCCTGGTCACTGAAGCGCAGTGACTCCGCCGAACAACGTGCACGTCTACTTGCTGTTAACGCACGCGTTCGTATGTCCTGGTGGCTGATTGCTGTTTTCGCCATTGCCTTTGCGCTTGGCCAAGCAACACTTTTGGTCTTTTTTGCATTGATCAGCTTCTTCTTGCTAAGAGAATTCATCGCAATCACCCCCACAAAACCCACAGACCATCACGCTTTGGTTGTGGCTTTTTACATTGCTATTCCGGTTCAATACGCGTTAATTGGGTTTGAGCTTTCCTACTTTATGACCCTTTTCATTCCGACGTATTTGTTCTTGGCGCTACCCGTCATCATGGCCATCTCCAAGGACACGGAACGCTACCTTGAGCGTGTAGCCAAGGTTCAGTGGGGCATTATGCTTTGCGTTTTCTGCGTCAGCCATGCACCTGCTATCGCCATGTTGGATTACACGCGCTATAACTCTTCAGGCCCCCTGATGTTGTTATTCTTCTTGCTTGTTGTCTTTGTCTGCGACCTTGCATCTAGTATTGCAAGCTCGTTCTTCGGTGGCAAGAGCCTGAATTTCAACACCAACCGCACCATTAAAGGAACGTTGATTGGTTCTTTCTGCGGGATTCTTGCGGGTGCCGCCATGTTCTGGATCACGCCTTTCCGTGCTTGGCAGGCCGTATTGATGGCCATCGCCATTGCCATTTCCTGCGTGTTGGGTGACATGGTAATTAATGCAGTGCGTCGTAGCATGGGTGCAGCTAGACTCGCTAGCGAAAGCGACCTGTACATCACTCGTGGTACTTTGGCTCGACTCGCGCCATTGACATTCGCAGCGCCGGTATTTTACCACCTCACGATTACGTTCTTTATCCTCTATAAAGACACGTTCTAAGCCTAAAGAAAAAGCCCATCGCACAAATCGAGGGGCTTTTTCTTTATATTCACTGGGCTATCAACGACGACGAGCAGCAGCGGCAGCGGGCGGACGACCTTCAATGTGACGGAAGGTGATGCGGCCCTTGGTCAAGTCGTACGGTGAGAGTTCAAGAGAAACCTTATCACCCGCGAGAATGCGGATGTGATGCTTACGCATCTTACCGTTGGTGTAAGCCACCAATTCATGACCGTTGTCGAGCTTAACGCGATAGCGGGCATCGGGCAGGACTTCAAGCACCTGGCCCGACATCTCAATGAGATCTTCCTTTGCCATATTCTTCCATAGTAGTCTGCTGTCCCCAAAACGCATATTATTGGCGATAAAAACGAGGTACAGCTAATCATCAATCTTCAACAGCCATTGGCTGTCATAAGTGCGTGATTGTACCACTGATTTTTAAAAATTTATCAGGTTTTACCCGTAAACTTCACTTCATCCACTATAAGGTTTAAGCTAATCGCAATAAAGCCTCAGTTAAAATACTCGACAGAGTGAGAAAGACCTGTCAAATCACACTCATCAATCACATTTTTTCAAGCCGTGTTATGCACGTGCTGACAGACCCTTTTGGAGAATAAACATGAAGACGGTGCTCGTCGTTTACGATAGCCGCTCCGGCCATACCGCTCGTATTGCCCGCCGCATTTGGGAAACCATCATCGCTGAAGGCAATCAGGCTGACATGATGCATGTGCTCGAAGCTGACCGTGAAGGGATTGATTGGAACAAGTATGACCTGGTCATCGCTGGCGCACCTGTTCTTTATGGTAAGTTCCGTAAGGACTTCCTTGCTTTCGTGAACAAGTGGAAGTCTGTGCTTGATGCCAAGCCCAACAGCTTCTTCAACGTCACCGTGATCGCTCGTAATCCGGCAAAGGCTACGCCGGAAGGTAACGTATACTGCCGCAAGTTCTTGGAAAACAATCCTTGGCATCCAAAGGATGTGAAGTGCTTCGCCGGTAAGGTTGACTACCCGAACTGGAACTGGATCGACGCCAAGCTTATTCAGATGATCATGAAGATGACGAAGGGCCCGACGGAAATGACCGCCGTGATTGACTACACGGATTGGGATGCCGTTGAAGAATATGCTCGTCATTGCTTGACGCTTGAAGCCTAACAAAGCTTTAGACTCAAAGAAAAGCCTCCAAAAGTGGGGGCTTTTTCTTTTTTCTGGGTATTAATACTGATTTTTATACTCGTTTCATACGCTTTATCTCGCTAAACTTAATAGTTGGCGCGTGGCTTGCATGCAATTCATGAGAAACAGCCTCATTGATGTCGCCGCCAAATATGTATTCGAACGAAATTCATCACCCACATAGCCATGACACAAACTTTCCCCTGGTTTGACTCTTATCCTGCTGGTTGTCCACACGAAATCGATCCTGATCGCTACGCTAGCATTCCCGCCGTTCTTGATAAAATTGCTGCTCGCTATCCGAACAACGTTGGTTACACCAATATGGGATGCGATCTGACTTATAGTCACACAGCTACCTTAACAAAGGACTTCGCAGCTTACCTCCAGAGTCTCGGCCTTCAACCTGGCGACCGTGTCGCCATCATGATGCCAAACTTGTTGCAGTATGTGGTTGCTATGTTTGCCTGCCTTCGCGCTGGCATGGTCGTTGTCAACATCAATCCGCTCTACACGTCTCGTGAAGTTAATGCCACGTTGCGTGATTCAGAAGCAAAAGCGATTGTTATCATTGAAAACTTCGCTAAAACGCTCCAAAACGCTCTAGAAGGCACCAAATGTGAACACATTATCACCACAGGTGTCGGTGACCTTTTCCCCTTCTTTAAGCGCACATTAGTGAATTTTGTCGTGCGTCGCGTTAAAAAGATGGTGCCTGCCTACCATCTTCCGCACGCAGTTAATTTCAACGATGCCCTTGCAAAGGGGCGCCAGCAAGGCTTCCAACCTCATACCATTAAGACCACGGACATTGCCTTCTTGCAATACACCGGTGGAACAACAGGGGTTGCTAAGGGCGCCATTCTGACACACCGTAATTTGCTCGCCAATATGCAGCAGGTGGGTTGCTGGCTTGCTAGTAGCTTCAAGGAAGGTGAAGAAGTCGCCATGACAGCTTTACCGCTCTACCACATCTTCTCGCTTTGTGCGACCTTAGCCTTCACGCAGTTTGCTGCGACAATGGTTTTGATTACGAATCCGCGCGATATCGATGGTCTGGCGAAAGAATGTATTAAGTGGGACTTCTCGATCATCGTCGGTGTCAATACGCTCTTTGCCGCGATGCTGAACAACAAGATTTTCTGTTCGCATAAGTTCACCCGTTTGAAGGTAACAGCGGGTGGCGGCTCTCAAGTTCAGCGTACCATCGCCGAACGTTGGAAGGCTCAAACCGGCTGCAATATCCTCGAAGCTTACGGCCTAACTGAGTGCTCTCCTGGCGTCTGCGGCAACATCCCGAACGCACCGTGGGATGGTTCTGTTGGGGTACCCATTCCATCCACAGAAGTGACGATTCGTGGCGAAGGCTTCAAAGATCTCGGCCGTTGCCCATCTCCAGATCGTATTCCGGAATTTACGGGTGAGATTTGTGTTCGCGGTCCTCAGGTCATGCAGGGTTACTGGAATAAACCTGAAGAAACTGCCGCTGTTTTGCGTGATGGTTGGCTTCGTACGGGCGACGTTGGTCACATGGATACGCGCGGTTGCATCACCATTACTGACCGTAAGAAGGACATGATTCTGGTGTCTGGTTTCAACGTCTATCCGAATGAAGTTGAAAACGTTATCGCTTCCATGCCTGGCGTGTTAGAAGTTGGTGTCGTCGGCGTACCGAGCGCCAAGTCAGGCGAAACCGTGAAAGCTGTGATCGTTCGTAAGGATCCGAGTCTCACAGCTGATGATGTGAAGAAGTATTGCCGTACGCAATTAACTGGCTACAAAATGCCTCGCGAAATCATCTTTGTGGATTCTCTCCCAAAGACGGCCGTTGGTAAAATTCTTCGTCGTGAACTGAAAGACATCAAGTAATACGATGCCTGCTTAGCAAAAAGGGACTGTTTAAAACAGTCCCTTTTTTGTTTGCCCTTACTTAACGTAGGCAGGATCGGGTTTCACCGTAATTTCAACACCGTCAAGTTGGACAAGCTCACCACCGCGAAGCTTGCGCGTTTTACGTAGTTCGACCTCACCATCAACCTTCACCAGTCCGTCGGCAATCATTGCTTTGGCCTGCGCACCTGAATCAGCGATACCGAGTACCTTTAAAAGCGCATCAAGGGTGATTAATTCCCCTCTAATTTGAAATTCTCGTGTCATTTCTTCAACTTTCCTAACCTAGGTCAAACCCTAATGCCCCCATAACATGCTTCATGGTGACAAAATCAACAACTCAACTTTTGCAAATTCGTTTTGAAGAATTTGTTCTGAACATTTTACGGCAGGTTTTCCATGCTTTCAGCCATTTCACTTATTCTCGCCTTCCAGGTCATCGGTGAATTCATCAGCCGCTTCACTGGTATTCCTGTGCCTGGTCCCGTTATCGGCATGATACTCATGCTTTTTGCTTTTTTTCTGAAAGATAACCTGATCGATCACATTCGTCCGACTGCAGGCGGCCTTCTCTCGAATCTATCTCTTCTCTTCGTTCCAGCAGGCGTCGGCGTTATGCAATATGGCGACTTGTTTTTAAAAGAAGGGGTTGGGATCGCCGCAGTCCTCGTTCTTTCGACTTTGGTAGCTATGTTAGTGACGGCATACACCATCATCTTCGTTGAAAAACTCATCCACCGCGAAAGGAAATAATTCATGAATCAATCTCTACACGACGTGCTCCCCCCCCTAATGAGCAATCCAGCGTTGTGGCTAGCCCTGACTTTAGTCGCGTATATTGGTGGCCAATACCTATATCGTCGTACTCAATACAACCCCTTTGCCACACCGATTATTGTGGCTGTCGTTAGTCTGATCGCTGTTCTGCTTATCTTCGACATTCCTTACCAACAGTATTTTGCTGGCGCGAACTTCATTCACTTTTTATTAGGTCCAGCAACAGTTGTATTAGCCGTTCCGCTCTTTGAGCAACGTCAGAAACTCGTAGAGCTATGGTTGCCCCTGACTGCAGGATTACTTGCGGGCAGTTTTACAGCCATTGTCTCGGTCGTTCTCTTTGGATGGCTATTTGGTTTGAGCCCAGAAACAATGATTTCTATGATTCCGAAATCGGTGACGACACCGATTGCTATGGGCGTCTCTGAAGCTATGGGAGGGCGCGCAGATTTAACGGCTTGCCTTGTTGTCATTACAGGGATTTTTGGCTCTATTGTCGGTCGCCCACTCTTTAATCTTTGTCGGATTACGTCTGATCCTGTTCGCGGTGTATCACTTGGACTTTCTGCTCACGGTATGGGTACTAGCACCGCTTTTCAGATCTCCAACCGTGCTGGAGCCTTCTCAGGCTTAGCTATGGGGCTCACCGGGATTATCACCGCATTTCTCGCGCCACTCATTGCTTTCCCCCTGATGGAAGCTTTAGGCATGTGATCAGATACATCGAGTAGGAGGCGTGGAGTTAGTTTCCACGCCTCCTTTCACACCATCCACCGTACCGTTCGGTAGTGGGCGATTTCTAAAATTTGGAATGAGGGTACGAAAAATGGATCTGATAGCAATGCCCAGTTAGGGCACAATACTGTCTATCAGGAGAGCTTTTTAAATGACCTTTTCACGTCGTATCTACACCAAAGATTTTCGCATCAACGCAGCCAAAAGCTAGTTGTGGACGAACATCGTCCTGCAACCTCTGTGGCTGAAGAGCTCAATGTAAGCCCTAAGACTTTGCACAGTTGGGTTAAACAGTATCGTGCGGGAATACTTCAAGCCATGGCAGACAATCACGATTCTGTAACCGCTGAACAAGCAGAAACTGCTCGTTTGCGAGCAAAACTCCAGAAAGTCCGCGCAGAGGTTTTGCTCCTAAAAAATAGCGTACCTCTCGTAAAACGGGCTATGAGGTACGCCTTCATTCAGGAGTCTCTTGGCGACGTTGAACTAAAAGGGATTCCGATAAGCCTGAGATGTCAGATACTAGAGGTTAGTGTTAGCGGATATCACGGTTGAGTAAAACGCCAAACCAAAACTGCGGTTTTTATCGCTTAAATATCGCTAAAGAAGAATCGACGATACGATCGTGATGATGACCACACCCAAAATATTGAGCCAGAAACCAGCTTTGACCATGTCACCGATATGAAGTCGCCCCGTTCCAAAAACGATCGCATTTGGCGGCGTAGCAACAGGCATCATAAATGCACATGATGCAGCCAAAGCCGTAGCAACAAGCAAGCCCGAAGGATCTATCTTGAGCGCATCAGCAGCGGCGGCAATCAACGGCATCATCGTAGCAGCCAAAGCCGTATTTGACGTGACTTCAGTGGCAAACGTGACTAAGGCAGCCACACCAGCCATCATGGTAACTTCGCCGAAACCAGCCAATACCGAAGCCTGTGCCCCCACCAAGGCGGCAGCACCTGTGCTCTGTAAAGCTGCAGCCATGGTTAAACCACCGCCGAACAAGAGAAGAACGTCCCAAGCAATCACATCTTTCGCAGACGACCAGTCTAAAGCGTGAATACCACGACGAGCATCAACAGGGATGATAAAGAGCAAGAGACCAGCGAGCATAGCGATCGTTTCGTCCTTTAAGGCATTGAAAGGCTTGGCACCATCAATCGTAATATCTCGAATCAAGGGACCAAAAATCCACAACAGAGCAGCCAACAAGAAGACAGCTAAAACAATCTTTTCACCGCGGCTCATGCTACCGAGCTTACGCAACTCATTGCGCACCCACTCCTTACCACCAGGAATCCCATCTATACGACAAGGGAAAAGAACTTTCGTTAAGAGAATATAAGTAGCAGGCAACATCAAAATTGCCACAGGAAGACCTAACATCATCCAATCAGTGAAACTCACAGTGGTGCCATAGGTTTGCTGCATGAAACGAGCATAAATCCCGTTAGGGGGAGAACCAATAAGCGTGACCATACCACCAATTGAAGCGGCATAAGCGATAGAAAGCAAAACACTGATGCCGAAATTACGTTCATCTTTGCCAATCACTTCACTTTTTTGCGTCGATCGGACAACTCCTAACACAGCGATGGCAATCGGTACCATCATTGCAGCCGTCGCGGTATTGGACACCCAAGCCGACAAAAAAGCCGTTGCGAACATCAAGCCCATGACCATTTGGGAAGGCTTCGTGCCGAAAAACTTTAAAGTCAACAGAGCAATACGACGATCTAAATGCCAACGGTGAATCCCGGCAGCGATCAAGAATCCCCCTAAGAACAAGAAGATCGTTCCAGAGGCGTAATTAGACATCGCTGCCTTAGCTGTCGTAATCTGCAAGAGCGGATAAGCGACCAATGGCAACATAGCGGTAGCAGCAATCGGCAATGCTTCAGTAAACCACCAAACAGCCATCCAAACAGTCACACCAAGGCAAGCTCGACCTTCATAAGAAAATGGAACCTCAGCCCCTGTCGAATTGGTATAACTCTCCGGTAATAGGAAAAAGGTTATGAGCCCCAAGATCGGGCCGGCGATCAGCGTAATTAATTTTCCTCGGTTGGAAACGGCGCCAATTTCAATACTGGATTCGGTCATGGACCCCTCCGTGATAGTTGATCGAACCCCGCCTACCGATCTAGAGAACCGTAAACGAGTTCTGTTAAATTGATGCTAATCAACGCAAAAATCAATTTCAACGAGCATTTAGCAAAGGATAACCCGTTGTATTTTTCATTATTTCTCGAATAACGGAAAAGCATCCCATATTGTAGAAAAATTTCTCGTTAGTTCGGAATAACCCCTTAAGCGACATAAACTACTACGGATTTAGTCAAAAACTATAACTACCCTATAGGTTCCTGATGGAAATTTATTCCTCCACAGAAAGCGCTTTAAGACAGGCATTAACGGTACGGTAAGCACTGCGCCCTGCAGACTGTCCTAAAGGCAACATGGCAAGATCAAATCGGCCTAATCGAACCGCTTGGTGATGTAACGGTCCCATCAAAGCCCATTGCGCCGGGTAACCAGCTGTTTTACCTTCGTAATCTACGAGCGCTTCAATCAGACCATTACGAAGGACACGACTCAATCTGCCGTTATAGACACGCGTCATCACCGTGTCGCCCGCGGTACCAGACTCAGCGTAATAACGATGTACCTCGCCAGCCCCAGACTCTTGAGTCGTCAACAACGCTGTACCAATGACAGAACCAGCCGCGCCCATCGCAAAAAGACCTTGTAATTGATCAGCAGTCGCAATACCACCTGCAGCCAACACAGGCAAGCCTGTTGCCTTCACGGCAGCTGGTACTAAAGACATCAAACCAACCATCGCATCCTCTGAATCTTCAAACGAGAGTCTTGGCCCTGCTGCTTCAGCCCCTTGCACAATAATGGCTTGACAACCGGCCGCACGCAGAACCTTGGCTTCTCTTAACGTCGTTGCCGTCCCAATATTCACAACACCTTCTTCTTCAAGTCGTTCCGCTTCTGGTTCACGGAAGCCGCCAAAGGATGAAATCATTGCAACTGGTTTAACAGACAACGCCGCTTCAAACTGTTTGAAAAAGTCTGGGCGCGTCTTACCTTCCATGTCGTAGTATTTGAGCCACTCGCCATCTGCACCATCAGGCAGATCCAATTCCGTGAGTAACATGGAAATTGCATCACAAAAACCTAAAAAATGCTCTTTATTCGTTAATCGCTTATCATCTGGAACGGTAAGATTGATAGCGAAGGGACGTTGCGTCAACACCTTTACCTGGCTAGCAAAGTCGATAATCTGTTCGGGCATGAGATCTGTGGCAGGAATAACACCCAGCCCCCCCGCTTCAGAGACAGCAGCCACCAATGCTGGCGTAGCAATTCCAGACATGGGCGCATTGAGAATCGGAGTCTCAACTCCAGTCATTTGAGCAAAACGGATGCGAGAATCCTGTGTCTGGGACATAATTGCGTCGATCTCCTACAAATTCAATTAACAGCAAGCTGGATTTTATCTCGCCTGCGTTCATAGCACAGTACATCTATGTCGAAAAAAACGGTTGTAATTGGCCTATCAGGCGGCGTTGACTCATCAGTCAGTGCCTGGTTACTTAAAGAACAAGGCTATAACGTCATCGGTCTCTTTATGAAAAACTGGGAAGATGATGACGACAGTGAATACTGTTCATCTCGCCAAGATTTCATTGACGCTAGTAGCGTTGCTGATCTTATCGGCATTGACATTGAAGCCGTCAACTTCGCTAAAGAATACCGCGAACGTGTCTTTTCTGACTTTTTGCGTGAATATAGCGCTGGCCGCACCCCAAATCCCGATGTTCTTTGCAATGCCGAGATTAAATTCAAGGCATTCCTTGATCACGCGATGGCCATGGGTGCAGACCTCATTGCTACAGGGCATTATGCACGTGTTCGCCATACCGATCATGGCGTACAACTGCTTCGAGGCGTTGATCCCAGTAAAGATCAGAGCTATTTCTTGCATCGTCTTAGCCAGAAACAAATCTCACGCGTCATTTTCCCTGTTGGCGACATTCACAAAACAGAAGTACGTCGCATTGCTGATCAAATTAAGTTACCCAACGCAAAGAAAAAAGACTCGACCGGTATTTGCTTCATTGGCGAACGTCCTTTCCGTGAATTCTTAAATCGTTACCTTCCAACGCAACCTGGCCTAATCCGTATTCCCGACGGAACGGTTGTCGGTGAGCACATTGGACTCTCTTTCTATACATTAGGACAACGTAAAGGCATCGGTGTTGGTGGCCGTCATGATTCCACAGGTGAACCGTGGTTCGTTGCCAAAAAAGATTTGGCTACCAATACGCTTTGGATTTGCCAAGGTCACGACCACCCTTGGTTATTAGCTCATGAATTAAAGGCCGTGCATCCTAGTTGGATCTCTGGTGAAGCCCCAGACCTCTTGGAGCCGCTCACAGTCAAGACTCGTTATCGTCAACCAGACGATCCTTGTCATTTAGACTACGCATCAGAAAAGAGTTTCACGCTGAGCTTTGATAAACCCCAATGGGCGGCTACGCCTGGCCAAAGCGCCGTTTTGTATCAAGGTGATGTCTGTCTCGGCGGTGGCTTTATTAATGATGTGAAGCATTAATCGTCCCCCTAAGGCAAAAAAAGCGCAACTTACGTTGCGCTTTTTTTCCGATTAAGACTGCTTTGCCTTCTCTGCAGCCAAAATATTCTTCAAACGAGCTTTACCCCAGAAATGTCCAATCACTATCACGAGCAAAGCACCGCCTACAGCCAACGGATAATGCATCATGAAAGCTTGTTCTGGCCAGCGAGACGTGATGAAGACGTCTGAAGCCACCATACCACCCGCAATCCAACCGAGTAAACCTGCACCCAAATAGATAATGATTGGGAACTTATCGATAAGTTTCAAGATAATCTGAGAACCGAATACGATAAACGGCACAGATACCAACAAACCAAAAATAATCAACAATGTCTGATGAGCTTCGTGTGCCTGCTGAGCAGCGCCAGCAATGGCAATCACGTTGTCAAAGCTCATAACAAAGTCTGCGACGATAATGGTTTTAATCGCACCGATCAGCTTGTCACTACCTTCAACGTTTTCGTGCTCTTCGCCTTCTGGCAACAGCAACTTGGCACCGATCCAAATCAAGAGCACACCACCAGCGACCTTGAGGAAAGGCAAATCCAAGAGCAACACCGCGCATGTAATTAAAATCACACGTAGAGCAATAGCCCCAACAGTCCCCCAGAAAATACCTTTAGCACGCTGATGTTGTGGCAAATTACGGCAAGCCATGGCAATCACCACAGCATTATCACCGCCAAGCAGAATGTCGATCATAATGATCTGTCCAACAGCCGCCCAATGCATGTTGGCGAGCAGATCGAAGAGATATTCCAAAATAACCTCCCAGGGAATTCTCAAAAGACAGGTAGCGAAGATTTTAGCAAATTCGAAAAGAATTTACTTGAATTCTTACAATGCAGCGAACACCTCAACCACTGACACAGACGATTTTACCCTTGTAACTATACCGTTAGTCGTCAAGAATCTCTACGCGCCCCGAAATCACCCTAGAAATTGCTCCCCTTGAAAAACCGCGATACATCAAAAAACGAATTTGCCGATCACGCTCTTTTCTATCTTTAGGGATCTCATCAAAGCGTCGTTGCCAAATTCGATACGCTCTAATTTCTTCAGGCTCTTCAATACCTTCCATAGCAGCGTCTACATGCTCAGAAGCAATCCCGGATTGCCGTAACTCACGTCGAATCCGCGCATTACCTAAAGTTCTTGACCGAACACGAACTCGCGTCTCTGCAAAGCGTTCATCCGACAAATAACCAGCGGACTCTAGCCGATCTAGCACTTCAACGACCATGTCATACGTCTCACCCTCCTTAAGAAGGCGACCTAGTTTACGGTCAAGTTCTTTGCGTGAATAATCGCGTCGAGCCAAGGCAGCTACAGCACGGGCAAAAAGACTAGGTTGATTCTGCCGAGAAGGATTCGCCTTTCGCTTTTCCTCACAGCGACGTTCCAACTCTTCAGGATCGTTACAAAACTCTTCGTCTGTACTAAATGTATGACGTTGTCGTCTTGGCAATCGTCGTGGGCATTCTCTTTGGATCTCATTATCATCAAAGACGCTCTCCATACTGACTGACTGCGTTGGTAGCATCTTGGGCTTCATCACTTCAACGTTCTCTTGAAGAGACTCTAAGCCATCATCCCCCCAAATAAATAGTTGTCTATTGCTATCCTGATTACCCATACTCGAGACTCCTGTGCAAAAAAAGGGTAGCCTTAGCTACCCCCTTTCTTATATTTGGGATGACTTAGAATTCCTCATCCATCGGAGGGATATCATCCATTGGCATTTCGTCATCCCCTACAGACGACATACTCTTAATGTGAATCCCCTTCATTTCGCGAATCTTTTTCTCGATTTCTTCCGAGATTTCCTGATGTTGCTTCAAGAATTCGCGAACATTTTCTTTACCTTGACCTAAACGCTGACCGTTATAAGAGTACCAAGCACCAGCTTTCTCGATTACCTCGAGTTCAGTCCCGATATCGATGATTTCACCGTAATGCGAGACACCTTCCCCATAAAGGATGTCAAAGGTAGCCTGTTTAAAGGGGGGAGCAACCTTATTCTTGACAATCTTCACCTTGGTTTCGTTGCCAATGACTTCGTCACCTTTCTTAATGGCACCAGCACGGCGAATATCTAAGCGGACAGAGCTATAGAACTTTAAAGCATTACCGCCCGTCGTCGTTTCAGGATTGCCATAGCCACCAATTTTCATACGAATTTGGTTGATGAAAATCACCATCGACTTGGTTTTCGTAATAGAACCAGTCAACTTACGCAAAGCCTGGGACATCAAGCGAGCTTGCAGACCAGGGAGCGCATCGCCCATCTCGCCTTCAATTTCACTTCGAGGCGTCAAAGCAGCCACGGAGTCAACAACGATCAAATCAACAGAACCTGAACGAACCAACGCATCTGTAATTTCTAAAGCTTGTTCACCAGTATCAGGCTGCGAAAGAAGCAAGTCCTTGAGAACCACACCCAAGCGCTGGGCATATTGGACATCTAAAGCATGTTCGGCATCGATAAAAGCGCAAGTACCACCAAGCTTTTGCATTTCAGCAATCACATGCAATGCCATCGTGGTCTTGCCAGAAGATTCAGGACCGAAGATTTCAATAATGCGGCCACGAGGTAAACCACCAACGCCCAAAGCAAGGTCAACCCCTAAGGAACCAGTCGACACCGTTTCGATATCTTCGACTTCGGTACCTTCGGCCATACGCATAATGGCACCCTTACCGAATTGCTTTTCAATATTGGCAAGCGCAACGTTTAACGCCTTCTTACGTTCCTCGCCTTCGCAGCGTTCTGGACGAGCAGGACCTGAAGACTTACTAGCCATGACGGACTCCTATACAGAGATTTAAATATTATTTATCTATCGCAACAAAATTATAGATGTCAATACGCTATCATAGGATCATTTAGACATCCCCGATAGTAAAAGATCACGAAAATTTCTATTAAATCATTGGTTATGATTTTGCATTTCCACAACCATTACCGTCATATTGCCTGAAAATTTTCTGTTTGACTAGGTCTACTTTATTAGGGGTTACCCTAAACAATGAGACTTTTTTTAGTCTGATGAACATTCAACCAGGCCTTTGAGCAAAAGAGAACGAATCAGACATTTTTTCAACATCCTTGACAACTCAAAAAAAGTCATGCATAATTCGTTGCCTCAGTTAGTTGAAAGCATCAGTTGCGAGTCAGACTACGACTGACGGGTCGTTAGCTCAGTTGGTAGAGCAGCGGACTTTTAATCCGTTGGTCGTGGGTTCGAGTCCCGCACGACCCACCACGACTACTGAGAAAAATTGTTTTAGAGATGGGAACGTAGCTCAGTTGGTAGAGCAGCGGACTCTTAATCCGTCGGTCCAGGGTTCGAATCCCTGCGTTCCCACCATCTCAAGCAAATCACATTTTGGGAACGTAGCTCAGCTGGTAGAGCAGCGGACTCTTAATCCGTCGGTCCAGGGTTCGAATCCCTGCGTTCCCACCAAGATTCCAAAAAATCCTACTGAATTTTCAGTGGGATTTTTTTTTGCCTGTTGACTCCAACAGGTAATACCTCAATTGACTCGGAATTTATCTCTCATCATCCACCACGCGACACCTCAACAACAGGTAAACTGTGCCGATCAGCCTTACCTGCGACTCACTTTCGCGTATAAGAAATGATCAGACTAGAACACATTACTCAAACGTACAAAACGCCGGAAGGTCGAGAATTCAAAGCCCTTGATGACGTTTCTCTCGACATCAAGCCAGGGGAAATCTTTGGCATCATCGGTCGTTCTGGCGCCGGCAAAAGCACGCTCGTTCGTTGTATCAACTTATTGAACCGTCCTTCTGAAGGGTGCGTCATTGTTGATGGTCGTAACTTAACCGAGTTATCTGAAGACGAACTTCGGGAAAGTCGCCGTTCTATCGGTATGATTTTCCAACACTTCAACCTGCTGAGTTCTCGTACCGTCTATGACAACGTAGCCCTTCCGCTTGAGCTTGTTGGCACACCTAAAGACGTCATTCGTGAAAAGGTCGAACCCTTATTAAAGTTGGTCGGCTTAACTGAACACGCTCATAAGTACCCCACACAGCTTTCAGGCGGTCAGAAACAACGTGTCGGCATTGCCCGCGCCCTCACCAACGACCCGAAAGTCTTGCTCTCAGACGAAGCCACGTCAGCACTTGACCCTGAAACCACAACGGCTACCCTCGCACTTTTAAAGCGAATCAATGAAGAACTCGGCCTCACCATTGTCATGATTACACACGAAATGCAAGTGGTTAAGCAAATTTGCAATCGTGTTGTCGTGATGAACTACGGCAAGATCGTCGAAGCTGGATCCGTGTGCGATATCTTCATGGCCCCCCAACACGAAACAACTAAAGCACTGATTGGTAACGTCATGGCTCGAGACATGCCACCAGCCATTCTTGAACGCCTCCGCCAAGCTCGCTCTCGCCACGTCAATAGCGATGCTGTGTATCTACTTCGCCTTGCCTTCTCTGGCTCTGACGTAACGCGCCCTGTGATTTCGGAGTGTTCTCGACGTTTTAACATCGACTTCAACATCTTGCGTGGTACGGTCGATGACGTACAAGGTCAGACTTTAGGTTCATTGACTGTTTTGATTGAAGCCGATCGTGCCGCATTCCTCGATGCTGTCACGTTCATGCAAGAAAACGGTGTTGTTGTAGAGGAGATCAACGATGTCAAGTAATCTCATTCAGATGATTTGGGACTCTTTCCTCGAGACGATCATCATGGTGACTATTTCAGGGGGTATTGGTGCGCTCGCAGGCATTCCCTTAGGGATCATCCTTTTTGTAACGGATCGTTCTTCTTTCTTGCCAATGCCTAGCCTCAACACCATCCTCGGCACCATCATCAACGCGATGCGCTCTGTCCCGTTCATCATTTTATTGGTAGCAATCATTCCGTTTACCCGTCTCATTGTTGGCTCCTCGATCGGTACGGCGGCAGCTATCGTCCCATTGACGCTGTCTGTAGCCCCCTTCATCGCTCGCATCGTTGAAACGAGCCTTCGTGAAGTAGACAAAGGACTCGTCGAAGCCGCTCAATCCATGGGTGCTACGAACTATCAGATCATCTCGAAGGTTCTTTTGCCCGAAGCCATGCCAGGAATTGTGGCCGGGCTCACCATCTCAATTATTAGTTTGATTGGTTATTCGGCCATGGCAGGTGCTGTCGGTGGCGGTGGCTTGGGCGACTTAGGTATTCGCTATGGCTACCAGCGCTTCATGCCAGAAGTGATGTGGACTGTGGTCTTTATTTTGATCATTCTTGTCCAAGGCATCCAAAGCTTTGGGGATTGGGTCGTTCGACGCATTTCGCACAAATAATCTAATACCTCATCACCCAAAAAGGGTGTTGCAAACAACTGGTCATCCAGTGCTTTGCAACACCCTTTTTTTTCGTGAAAACACTTCAACTTTTCAGGTCTTTATCTTAACTTACTCCAACCGCGTCAATCGTTCGTCAGACTTTCCAACGAAAACAAACCACTCCCAGGAATAATGCGCGAACCAAGTCCATTTCTGTTAGGACTCAACGTACCCGTCAAGGATATTTTCATGAAGCGCCGATCCATACTTGCCGCTGTTGGTCTCACCACTTTTCTCAACAGCCTTCCCCTTGCCTATGCCGCTCCGCAAACGATAGTCGTTGGTGTCACCGCTGGACCTCATGCCGAAATCATGGAGTTCGTCAAACCGTTCGCCCTAAAGACTGGTCTCGGCCTTCGTATTGTAGAGTTCTTTGATTTTGTCCAACCGAACGCCGCCTTAGTTGCAGGTGATTTAGACATTAACTCCTTCCAACATCAACCCTATATGGATCAGCAAAATGCGGATCGCGGCTATCGACTTGTATCTGCCACACCAACGCCGGTCGTGCCCTTCACATGCTCCAAAAAAAGGCCTCATCCGTCTCGACCCACAAGTTGACATTCGCGCTACGGTTCTAGACATCACTGAAAATCCCAAGAAAGTTCGCATTATTGAACTCGACCCTGCGCAATTGCCACGTAGTCTTGACGACCTCAATGTTGCGGCCATTAACGGTAGTTATGCAGACTCGGCGGGCTTGGTACCACAACTTGATGGTATTTACATGGAGCGTGCCGATGGCCCTTACGCAAATATTCTTTGCGTACGAGAAGAAGATGCTCAAAAACCCTGGGTTCAAACCTTTGTCAAAGTGTACCGTTCCCCTGAAGTTAAATCATTTGTAGAAAATCGCTACAAAGGCGGGATAATTTGCTCTTGGTGATGTAATATCTAATAGCTCAACTATAGTTACCTAAAATAGATTTATTCTATCGACATCATGCAACAAAACAATCCTCAACACCACGATTCCGAACACACTCCAATTCCTGAAGCCGCCATCAAGTTCAACTCCGTTCTTACTGTGGCTCAAGGTTTTGCACTGATTGCGATTGCTATTGCAGCTCTTGTCGGCATCTGCTCATCTATTTGGAGCATGGTTGAAACCAAAAATGCAGGTCTCGGGGACCTCTTGTTACTGTTCCTCTATATCGAGATCCTATCCATGGTTAAAGGATCCGCTTTAGGTACGCGTGAAATTCCTATTCGCACCCCAGTTGCATTGGCTATCGTTGCCGTTGCCCGTTACATCGTTGTAGACGTCGAGCACATGACCCCAGCCTTCATGCTAATGACATCAGGCGCTATCTTGGTGCTTGTTTGTGCGCTGTGGGTTCTCAGCCACCTAAAGTTCCGCTATTAATGTTTTCTGCACGAATTGGAGGCCACGTGTCTTCAATTCGTGCTAGAATTATTCATCTCTGCGGGTGTAGCTCAATGGCAGAGCAATAGCCTCCCATGCTAAAGACGAGGGTTCGATTCCCTTCACCCGCTCCAAATTTCAAAATCCCGCCATCATTCGGATCTCAAAAGTCCTTTCCTTGAGGCGGGTTTTTCGTATCTCTAGCTATCATCTCGTCGGCATCGCCTCTAGAGCGTCCCGAGCTACCCCATCATGGAAAATCACAGCGATAAGCCTGAATTGACGCCGGAAGAGCTAGAAGCTCTCAAGAAGCGACACATCCGTTCTTTTGTCATGCGCCGTGGCCATATTTCGGCCGCTCAGAAGCGCGCCTTAGAAGAAACCTTGCCGCAATATCAGGTGGAATATTCCCCCAATCATTTAGATTTTAAAGCTGTTTTCGGTCGTAAAGCACCGTTAGTTCTCGAAATCGGGTGTGGCATGGGTGAAACAACGGCTGCAATTGCGCAGGCTCATCCTGAAGTGAACTTCCTTGGATGCGAAGTTTTCGTTGCTGGCGTCGGTGCCTTAGCTAAGCGTCTCGATGAAATGTCTCTGACGAATGTCCGCATTGTGCGTCATGATGCTGTTGAAATCGTTCGTGACATGATTCCAGAAAACTGCTTGGATGGCGTACACATTTACTTCCCTGATCCTTGGCGAAAAGCGCGTCACCATAAGCGCCGACTCGTCGCTCAACCGTTTATTGGTTTATTAGCCTCGCGCATTCGTCCGGGTGGCTACATCCACTGTGCCACAGACTGGGAAAACTACTCTGAACAAATGCTCGAAGTTCTCGAAACAGAACCGCTTCTCACGAACCTTCATGGCGCAGGTCAATTTAGCCCTGTCATGGGCAACCCGTTATGTGATCGTCCCCGTACGAAGTTCCAAGCCCGCGGAGAACGCCTCGGATACGGTATCTGGGACTTGGTTTATCTTCGCAAGTAACAAAAAAAGCGCACGTTATGTGCGCTTTTTTTGTTTTCCCTCGCGTTACCACTGAACCACGCCCATAATCCATGTTAAAAGAATGACACCGCCAAACACGATGCGATACCAACCAAAAACTCTAAAGTCATGACGAGAAACAAATCGAATAAGCCAGTGAACCACCATTAGAGCAGAGAAGAACGAAACGGCAGTCCCAACCAAAAGCCCTGGAATATTCGACGAAACCATGACGTCTCGCGCTTGCCACAAATCCCAAACAGTCGCACCAAAAATAGTCGGAATAGCCAAAAAGAATGAAAATTCCGTCGCAGCCTTACGAGAAAGACCAAACATTAAACCACCAATAATCGTGGCGCCTGAGCGACTGGTCCCAGGAATCATCGCAAAGCACTGAGCGATCCCCACCTTAAAAGCATCTAGATACGTCATTTCATCCATTTCCTTCACACGAGATTGAATCTGATGACGTTCTTGATAGCGCTCGACCAACAAAATAATGAAGCCACCGATAACAAGGGCTAAGCCAACAGCGACAGGGTTGAAAAGATATTCTTTCAATAAATCAGAAACCAACACACCTACGACAGCAGCAGGCATAAATCCAATCAATGTGTTGAGGGCCAATCTCTGCTGTACAGAATCTGAAAATAAACCTTTCAAAATCCGATAAATACGCTGCTTGTAATACCAACAAACGGCAAAAATGGCTCCCGCCTGAATGGCCACCACAAAGGTATCTGATGTTGAATCAGTAAAGTTCACAAGATCTGCAGCCACAATCAGATGTCCTGTTGAACTCACCGGCAAAAACTCTGTAAGTCCTTCAACAATTCCCAAAAAAGCGGCTTGTAGCAGATAAAGCCAATCAAACATCAAAATTTCCTTTGTAGGTAGTTAAGTTCGAAGCGAATCATATTGTCGCAGAAACTGCCGTTTCTTGATCACTGTGAAACAAGGCGTTACGGTCTACTTGCTCTGCAATACCAAGGACACTTTGTTAAGATAAGTCATCTTCTCATCCACACTGGAAAATCTCGATGTCTAACGAAAAACTCATGGATAGCACGCTCGTTGAAGAGCTCCAAGAACGCATTGACGCCCTTGATCTCGATGAGGCCATGGATGCTGGTGTTGCAGACGGTTTTTTGACCGCCTTTGCACTCAATCCTGAACACCCTAGCAAAGCCGATATGTATCCGTACATTTTCAGCATGGAGGGCGACCCCGCCGCTCTACCTGAGGATGACCGTATCCTTGAGCTTTTAGATATTCGTTTCAATGAAATTAAGGCAGCTTTAGCAGCCAAGGGGGGCTTAGATCCTGTCATTTTTCCACTTGTAGATGAAAACGACCAAGTCATCACCAATGAAGAAGGCATTGAAGCACTTGAACCATGGGCTAGTGGTTTCTTCTTCGGCATGCTACGTTGGCCGGATGAATATCAGCAGTCCGAAGAGGTCTCCGATCTAGCCACGCCAATCCTTCGCAACTTAAGCCCTGATAGCTTTGAAACGCCCGAACAGGCACAAGAGTTTATCGACGGCTATCGTCAAGGTGAAATGCCGAAGAATCTTGAGGATGCCCTGTATGACTTAGTCAAAGCCGTCTTCGATCTGAAGCAGTTGATCGATCCTAATAAGCCTGTCACCCGCGAAACACCGCGCATTGGTCGCAATGATCCTTGCCCATGCGGTAGCGGTAAAAAATATAAGCAGTGTTGCGGCAAAAAGGTTTAAGACCTCTTTGTCAGCAATTTAGGCAAAAATCGTGCAGGGTCTAACTTAGTCGCCAAACTGGCAACCAAAGGTGAAGGCTCTGCACAAATATCTGCCACAACAACTTGCGCGCAACTCAACCCCCAAGTCAAACCTCTAGAGCCAAACCCAGCACACATCCATAATTGGTCTGCACGAGGTATCGCTTTTAACTCAGGTACACCTTTAAATGAAAGGTTTTGAAGCTCACTCGCCGTCATCGCTCGTCCCGCTAGCGGCATACGATCTAAAGGCACTGCACGAATGCCTTCATAAAAGCCTGCAACCAACACCTCTGGCCGATCTCCCATTAACTTATTAAAAGTCTGTAGGTTATGTTCATGGGCCTTCCAGGCGCTGATTTGTGGCCCACCGCCTGCCTCGTACGTTGCACCAACCGCACAAAAGCCATCACTAGTCTTGGCGACATACCCATCACCCGTCAACGCGCACTTTAAAGTTGGCAAGTCCGTGTCTCTCAGCAAAGAGATACGACCATATAGCGGATGAAGGCCAAAATGGAAAGGTTCTAGACCAAGCACCTCAGCTGATCCCATAGCCGAACACACCACACAAGCTGGTGCGCTTGCGACAGCTTGATGATGCTCGTTGATAGCAACCCAATACCCATCATCACGTTCTAAACGTACTTTCACATGAGATAAAACAGTCGCACCACTTCTCTGAAGCAAACCTCTTACCAATCGCCCTGCGTACACAAGTCCTGCTTGCTCGTAAAACCAACCACCTTGAGATAGAGGTAAGCCTGTTCGTTGACTCGCCGTAGCTCGATCTAAGAGTTTGGCAAAACTCTCTGGCATTGCAATAGGTTGTTGTGCATCCCAAGCCTCTTGCCAACGTTTGAATTCATCAGACGAAGATGCAGCGTCCATCACACCCGTGGAAATAAAGGTATCAGGGAAGGCTTTCAAGCACTTCACCATGGCTTCAAAACCTACTCGAGTTAACTGGAATAATGGTGAGTCTGAGGCCTGCCAATGAGGATGAATCAGTCCGGCAAAGAGCGCAGATGCGCCGCTACCAGGCACACAGCCAGCATCGACCAACACCACCTCGCGGCCTCGCTGACTGAGCTCGTAGGCCACCATGGCACCCGCCAAGCCACCTCCCACAATTAAAACCTTGTCGGTCTTCTTCCTTAGTAGGTTCTCCTTAGCCTTACGTTGACGTAGACGATAGCTCTCGCCAACCTGTTCGAGATAAGGTGGAACTGAACTGAGCGTCTTTTGGACGAAGAGCGCCGTTTTATCTCCTAGCAAATGACGTAATACTTTAAGCGTCGAAATGTCTTCAGCCAACACGACATCAGGTGCCTGATCCAACTCGCTCAAACTTTTCTCTATCGAAGTTGATCGAATCAGAATAAGCGTCAGTTCCTGACACCTGATCCGATGAACTCCCGGCATCGAAACAAAACTATCCTCCCCATAAAGCGGATTGAGTTGTAGCTCTGCGCAGATTGATTCTAGTGATTCGGTCGCACTCGGTACGACCAGTTGGATTTCATTGACATTCGACAACGACGAAAGCCTCTGTCGGCACCAAACCAACAGAGGCTTCGATAACGATGTAAGCACCCAGATCTTCATCTTACTCATTGCTTGATGACTACGACGTAATCAAGCTTATTGAGTCTTAGTGCTTCAACGGCTTAAAGCGTAGACGCTTAGGTTGACAAGCTTCTTCACCCAATCGACGACGCTTATCTGCTTCGTATTCGTTGTAGTTACCATCAAAGAAGACAACACGAGAATCCCCTTCAAAAGCCAAAATGTGCGTGGCGATACGATCAAGGAACCAACGGTCATGGGAAGTCACTAATGCGCAACCAGCAAACTCGAGCAACGCTTCTTCCAAGGCACGCAAAGTTTCCACGTCGAGGTCATTGGACGGCTCGTCAAGCAACAATACATTGCCGCCAGCCAACAAGGTCTTTGCCAAATGCAAGCGACCACGTTCACCACCAGACAACGTACCGACCAACTTCTGCTGATCGCCACCCTTGAAATTAAAGCGACCCAAATAGGCACGGCTAGACATAGAGAACTTGCCCACTTGAAGGATATCGTTCCCATCGGAGACAGCATCAAAAGCGGTCTTATCGTTCGGAAGCGAATCGCGCATCTGGTCAACCGCAGCCAAACGAACCGTCGAACCAATCTTGATTTCTCCACTATCAGGCTGTTCGCGCCCCGTAATCATCTTAAAGAGCGTGGATTTACCAGCACCATTCGGACCAATCACACCAACAATGGCACCTGGCGGAATGCGGAAAGACAAGTCTTCAATCAACAAACGATCGCCAAAACCCTTCGATACGTGATTGAATTCAATGACGTCGTTGCCTAAGCGCTCAGCAACCGGAATGAAAATTTCATTCGTTTCATTACGCTGCTGGTATTCAACACTCGACAACTCTTCAAAGCGAGACAAACGAGCCTTCGACTTAGCCTGACGTCCCTTCGGATTCTGACGAACCCATTCCAATTCATGCTTAATCGCCTTCATGCGAGCATCTTCTTGACGCTTTTCAATTTCGAGGCGCTTTTCTTTCTGATCAAGCCAAGAAGAATAATTACCCTTCCATGGAATACCTTCGCCACGGTCCAACTCGAGAATCCATTCTGCGGCATTATCAAGGAAGTAGCGATCATGAGTTACAGCGACAACGGTACCCGGGAAGCGATGCAAGAACTGTTCCAACCATTCGACAGACTCTGCGTCCAAATGGTTGGTCGGTTCGTCCAAAAGCAACATATCAGGACGAGACAACAACAAACGGCACAAAGCCACTCGGCGCTTTTCCCCCCCAGAGAGATGGGCAATGACAGCATCCCAAGGCGGCAAACGAAGTGCGTCAGCAGCAATCTCCATCTGCGTTTCTACATTCGTCCCAGCGGCAGCGATAATTGCCTCAAGACGAGCCTGTTCCGACGCCAAAGCATCAAAATCCGCATCGGGCTCAGCGTACGCATCATAGACAGCATTGAGCTTTTCTTGAGCCTGCATCACTTCGCCCATACCTTCCTCGACCGTTTGTCGCACCGTCTTATTCGGATCAAGGGCTGGTTCCTGGGGAAGATAACCAATATTGATCCCAGGCATCGGGATGGCTTCCCCTTCGATATCCGTATCGACACCCGCCATAATTTTCAGAAGAGTCGACTTACCCGCACCATTTAGGCCTAGAACACCAATCTTGGCACCAGGGAAAAAGGAGAGCGAAATGTCTTTGAGAATTTGACGCTTCGGCGGGACAATCTTCCCGACACGGTTCATCGTAAATACGTACTGAGCCATATTGAAATCGTTGCTCCGAATATGACAGCGCCAGTCATGAGGTGAAACCCTCTGACCGGCACCATAAACTTATGAAAACGGTCTTCACAGACCTAAGGATTTGTCGCTATCTTAGCGAAATTGGAATTGTCGCGCGACTTAATCAGCGCATTTGCAACCTAAAAAGGTTTTAGTCTTTCTTGAGACCGAAGTAACCACGAAAGATCCAGAATCGACGCAAACGGTTAATGCGTTCCAATTCTTGCTGTCTCGCTTCGCCCATTGCTTCTGGTTGATATTTCAGCCACTTTTTCAAGGCGCCAGACATATCAAAATCTTCCAATAGATTGCGCAGCCAATGGGGCATCCACCCCGTATAAAGAGAGGCTTGAAAATCGATTAAACCCGGCTTTCCGTCTGATTGAACCATGACATTTCCAGCGCCGCGTACATCAAGATGTACGACGCCACGGCGATGCATGGTTTGAAGGAGCTTCTCAAATGCCTCTAAATAGGCTGGAGTCACCATTGAACGAGGTACCTGCCCAATATTCGCCCCTTCCATAAAACTGACCGCAATCGCGAATGAATCGATTCTGAACGATTGCTCAGCAATCCCATCTATCCCATGTAAACGAGCAAGAATCGAAAGTTCGCGTCGCAGCAAGAAAGGCGCGACGGTATATCGAACATACCAAGGACGAGAAGAGAAATCCTTCACAGTCCAAACCATACCATCGAGCTCAACACGACTAACTACCGCATTCGCAATACGGCCATCGCGCAATAATTTGGTTTTAGCACGTGCCAAATCGGCACGAGTAAATGGAAGTGTCTTTGTCATGTATCCATGGTGAGGCACACACAGTACCTCACCCGTCAGCAAACATTACGGCATTACAAGGCCGCTACCCTGAGCAGGAGGTGCCTGAAAGCCCGGCATACCCGGCGTAACGATCTGGCTAGCAGCCTCACGGCGCATAGCCTGAATCTTTTCAATGGTGTCACGCACACCCTTCTTAGCAGATTCACCATAAGCTTCGACGGCCTGAGCAAGCGTTTCAGCCGGAATTTCAAATGAAATCGGCAACGGACCCATTTGCGTCATGATCTGCGCTTCGCCCATAAAGATCAAGGGGCGTGCTTCATCACGTTCACCCGTCGGCAAAATGGGCTTCAAGATACGAATCGTACCCACTTTACGATCGGTCACGACTTCATCCTTATAGAGATTCGTCGTATCCATATCGACGTTCATTGCATCAATACTGTCCTGTCCAGACATAAATATCTCCCAAGAACTAGTCACTCGATCTGACACTAGCTCTATCAAAAAACTTAATCACGCCATCACGCGTCTGAAGTAGCGTCAAAATTGTACAGAAATTACCCGAAACAATCAGAACGCACTGCTTTAAATCGTTGCTTATCGATAAACCATGACAGGTATATGAGAATGCGTCAGAACCTTTTGGGTCTCGGAGCCCAATAAGACTGCCGTAAAGCCTTGACGTCCATGGCTAGCCATAAACACCACATCACAGTCTTGCTTCTTCGCTTGTTCAATAATACACTCAGCCGGGGAAAAACCCTTGACAATCAACGTCGTCGCCGGCACACCAATTTCATCACAACGGCGCTTTGCCGTCTGTAAACGATCCTCTGCTTCCGCCATCACACGTTCGTCGTACTGTTCAATGGATTCAGGACGATATTCCGACAAATTGGTATAGGAGTACGGTTCAACTACCGTAATAACAACCACAGAAGCCCCGAGCGACTTAGCAAAGTTCGCGGCACCTTCTACGGCTTTATCTGACATCACAGTACCGTCAGTGGGAACCAAAATTCGCTTGTACATATCAAAAATCCTTTACGGTTGACCTTTGGCATCAATTCATGCCAAAGATAAGATTCCCTTTATTTTAAATCACCATCTTCAATAGAGGCCGCAATATCGTTAATCACAATCGAAGCAAGTCGTAATCCAGCCGTACCCGTGACAGCCACGAAGGCTCCAAACCCAATCCGCTCACCTGGCTTAGCGCCGACAACGGCCAAACTATCAGCCCCTGGTTGGCATAGCGGTTCATTGCTATACACAGCTGGAATATGAAAGGGTTGAGACTTTCCATCGGCTGAGCCAACGGGAAACCCATATTCCTTTCTGAGGATCGTGCGCAATTTGCCTAGCAACGGATCACCTTTGACACGGGCCAAGTCAGACACTTCGATTCGAGACGGATCAGTACGAGCACCAGCGCCACCAGCACAAACCGTTCGTATCCCTAACCGTCTTGCTTCAGCATGTATGGCAGCCTTTCCTTTTAGATCATCAATACAATCGACAATCCAGTGCGCATCTTTTGGAAGAACTTCGTGGGCATTATCTGGTGTCACAAAGACTTTCTTTACTTCAATCTGACAATCTGGATGAATGGCTTTGCAACGCTCATAAAGCACATCCGCCTTTGCTCGACCATATCCCCCTTCGAGTGCCGGTAGCTGCCGATTTGTATTGGAAAGAGCGACCGTATCCCCATCGATCAGCGTCAAGCGTCCAATGCCACTACGAACAAGCCCTTCAACCGCCCAACTACCAACACCGCCGAGCCCAATAACGACCACATGACTCCCTTGCAATTGAGCACCTACTGCCTCACCAAATAGACGACCTATGCCTCCAAATCGTCGATCATCGGTAGTTATACTCATGATTAATTCCTTAATTGTCCGTACATTTGATTTGCAAACACAAACACCGAAAAGCAAACGATGATTTATTTCATTTTTTCTTGTTTTAAAGCAAGAAAAAGCACCCTTGTCACCCTGTTCTCGATCGACGTTTTCAACGATTCAGAGTACATTATTTTCAAGGACGAAACGTTTGCATCAACGGTATCCCCGTAGTCTAAAGCAAAGTTTGATGTCCCCAAGAATACTCACAGGAGGTTATATGAGAATCCTTGTTCCCGTTGACGGAAGCGAAAACAGCATGCATGCTGTAAAATTTATCGCCAGCCGTACTACTTTGCTCGGTAGCAATCCTGAAATTGAAATTTTGAACGTTCAATTACCGTTACCCGCTCGCGCATGTCGTCTCGTAGGGCAGGACTCTCTCACTCGCTATTACGAAGATGAAGCCGAGAAAGTTTTCCAACCGGTTCGCCAAGCACTCAACAAAGTTGGCTTCCAAGCTTCGGAAACTTTTATCGTTGGAGAAGCTTCGGACGCCATCGCTGCTGAAGCTGAAAAATTCGGTGCCGACTTGATTGTGATGGGCTCTCGCGGACAAACAGCCTTACGCGGTCTCTTCTTCGGATCGGTCTCCAATGGAGTGTTGGCAAAGTCCAAGTGTCCTGTTTTGATGTTGCGCGACAAGATGGCACCTCAAAATGATGCGCTCAAGGTTGGCATTGCTATTGACGGCTCCAAGTATGGCCGTGCTGCCGTCCGATACGCCCTTAAGCATATTTCCCTTTTTGGCACGGGTGCTCAGTTCTATCTCATCAACGTCGTCAGCGACTATGCTGGTGCTGTTATGCCTGATATGGCCGGGATGGCATTACCTGCCCTCTCTGAAGAAGAAGTACTCGAACTGCAAAAAGATGAATTCAACGAAGCGGTTGAACCGTTACGTCCCATGTTCGCGAAAGCCGCCATTAAGACCAAGGAAATCTGCTTGGTTGGTAACGCAGGAGATGAAATTGCAGCCTTTGCCAAGAAGAAAAAACTGGACTTGGTCGTCATGGGCTCTCATGGGTACGGCCGCTTCAAAGCTGCCGTGATGGGTTCAACGGCTACTCGTATTGCAGCGACGGGCGATGTCCCATTGCTCATCATTCGCCAGGCATAACTGCGCTTTGATCAACGTTCTGAGTTGACATCCTTCAGTTAAAGCGACATATCGACATGTCGCTTTTTTCTTACAATTATCCGTACGATTTCGTTTTTGAGGTTCACAGAAATCCCAAAAATACGGTATAACGTACGCAATACCCCTTCTGAAGCCCATCGACCGTTGTCCTTTCAGACAACTCTACAAAAGCTTAGTTACACCATGACTGCATCTAATGATCCTCTAAATTTTGTCCCCCACCCAACTAGTCAATCCCCTGACTCGGACGAGCTTAGAGCGCTTGGCAAACCAGGTCTTCGACGTGTTGTTTGCTTAAGAAAATCAATGTCGCAACCGACGGCTAAGCAACCTCCTGTTCGTAAGCCAGACCTCCGAACAACAGCGCCACTAGGCAAGCGTGAAAAAAAAGTCAATCTCGTTCAGCACAAACGCATCATTGCTCATAGCAACATTCCTGAACCGAGACCCCATCTCATTCACGAGAAACCACAATCTAAGTCTCGCATTCGTGTTTTAGTAGCTGCAGCCAACCGCTCCACAGTGCGCGCACTCAGTTCCTCTCTGAGCTGTAACGATATGAACGTGGTCGGTACAGCTACGACAGGTAGTGAACTTGAAACCCTCTTACATCTTCGTTCGGACATTGATGTTTTAGTCACCGATGTCTTGATTAGCGGGGTGCAAACTAGTCTGATTTACGCTCCAATCGTTGCCCAGCGCCCTGACCTCAATGTGCTTTGCTACACCTTCCGTAGCGAGCCTGCCTACGTTATGACCGCGATTCGTTGCGGTGCATTAGGTTATGTTTTACGTAACACAAGTGAAGACTTAGCCAATTGCGTTCGCCTACTCAAAGGCGGCGGCTCCCCGATGTCTCCCGCGATTACACGCCATGTTTTGCGCGCCATGCAACTCAAAAAGCGCGATGAGCATCCTACTCGTACACCAGACATCCCTGACTTATCAGATCGAGAACTTGAAATTCTCGAACTACTCGCCAAGGGTATTTCGTTCTCCGATATCGCCACCATCTTGGTTATTTCGCCACACACAGTCACTGCGCATATCAAGAAAATCTACCGTAAGTTACAAGTTCATTCGCGCGGTGAAGCCGTTTACGAGGCTCGTGCTTTAAATCTCATTTCAGACACTTAAGTGTAAAAAAGGGAGTGTTGCCCAATCCGCGTAACACTCCCTTTTTGACTCATTAGACATCAACCGTCCAACGACCTGTCTTACCGCCATCTTTTTCCAATAAACGGATATTAGACATAACCATCCCTCGATCAACGGCTTTACACATGTCATAAATCGTCAGGAGCCCAACCTGCACAGCCGTCAAGGCTTCCATTTCCACACCCGTCTTTCCATAGCACTCACACGTCGCACGGCAATCGACGGCATTTTGAACTTGATCCATTTCAAATTCCACAGTCACACGCGTCAAGCCAATCGGATGACAAAGGGGCACCAGGTCGGCCGTACGTTTACTAGCCATAATCGCTGCCACACGTGCAATCCCCAACACATCCCCTTTCTTGGCCGTACCCGAGGCAATCAATTCAAATGTCGCTGGCGCCATGCTGATACGACCACTAGCAACAGCCTTGCGATGGGTCTCAGCCTTTTCTCCAACATTCACCATATGTGCCTGTCCGCACTCATCAAAATGTGTCAGTTCGCTCATTTTCGTTACCTTTCCTTGTTTTGAGCTATAGAACCATACCAATTATGGGCATCAGCCCTTTATGATAACCATCACGCTTTCAGTTTTGTCTAACATCTTCCTTAGTTAGAGAAACTGTATCTGAACTCCAAGGATGGATGATGAAAACAAAAGCTTGGCTATTGCTTCTCGCCGCCTGCACGACAGCAGGATTACCAAACGCCGCATTATCTGCAGACCTCACTGCACTCGATCTGAACTTACCGAGTCTCGGTACAGTAGCAGGCTCAGAATTATCCCCTAACGACGAACGGGCGCTGGGTGCGCAAATCATGACTCAAGTGCGTTCAGATCCCACTTACATGACCGACCCTGAAACAAGTGAATATCTGAACCGCCTTGGCTACCAACTTGTGAGTCGAGCCAATACTTACACCTATCAATTCTTTTTCTTCCCCATTAGGGATAGTTCATTAAATGCTTTTGCGCTCCCTGGCGGGTATATTGCCGTACACACTGGCACCATCATTGCCGCGAAAAATGAAAGTGAACTCGCAGGTGTCGTTGGTCATGAAATTGGACACGTTTCTCAGCGACATATTGCTCGCATGATCGAGGGGCAAAAAAGCAATATGGCTATCACCATCGGTTCGCTTTTGCTTGCCATTCTTGCCGCCCGTGCTGGCGGTAGCTCGGGCGGTCATGCCGCAGCTGCTGTTGCAATGGGTTCGCAAGCTGCCCTGATTCAATCTCACCTCAATTATTCTCAAGATGCTGAACGTGAGGCTGACCGTATTGGGTTACAAACGCTTTACAACGCCGGTTTCGATCCCAAAGGTATGGAAAGCTTCTTTGAGCGTCTACACTCGAGCAATCGCTTTTATGAGTCTGCTGCACCTGCTTATTTGTCCACCCATCCATTAACTGTCGAGCGTATGTCCGACATGGAAAACCGTACTCGCCAGTTACCAGGACGTATTCATCGTGACAGTTTGGACTTCCGTTTAATTCAAGTACGTCTTGAAGTTCTCCAAGAAACGCGACATGACGGTTGGTTTAAAGTCCAGAAAGAATTCAACCGTCGACTGCAGACTGCCACAGGCTCAGAAATTCCCATTCTTCACTATGGTCTTTCGGTGGTCGCTCAACAGTTACACCAATCTGAAGATGCCCTGAAGCATGCCCGTGCGGCCATGCAAGCTGGCAATAGCGCCATCTTGGTACGTAACCTTACGCGCACTGAGTATGACGTTGCGACGAACAAAGCTGACAAACAGAAAGCACTAGATCGAGCCAAAAAAGCACTCGACCGTTTCCCGCTTTCGACTATGATCGCCGAAAACTATGTTGACTTACTTTATGCAGAAGGTCGACATAAAGATCTCATTCATTTTTTACGCAACAACGAAACGCTCAGCTCCGACAGTGCGAACTACCATGGACTTTTGGCTCGTTCCTACGAAAAACTCAATCAGCGTAGTTTGCAATACTTCCATACTGGAGAAATGTACGCACTCTTAGGTTCTACTGAAGCCGCGGTTTATCAGCTTTCCCTCGCTCAAAAAGCGTCGGATGGCGACTTCTATACCATGAGTCAAATTGATGCTCGACTCCGAGAGTTACGCAATCAACTGTTGATTGAAAAGCTAAAAGACCGAAACTAATGGTTTTACAGGCTGATTTTGCCCTAGAAGCGTGCGAAAATACTGCCACCATCGCCTTCTAATGAGAAGGCTCCTTTTTATAACTTGATTTGAATATAAATATGGCTATCGAAGATTACCTGACCGTTGCTGAAGATACGGACGAACTTATTGAAACTGATGCTGTGGTCGTTGGCGCTGGTCCTGTTGGTCTCTTTCAGGTGTTTGAATTAGGGTTACTTGAAATCAAGTGCCACGTTATTGACTCTCTCAAGAATGTTGGCGGCCAATGCATGGAACTCTATCCGACCAAGCCCATCTACGACATACCTGCCGTTCCTGTTTGTTCTTCGTATGAATTAACAGAAAACCTCCTGAAGCAGAACCACCATTTTGGCCCAGTATTCCATCTTGGCCAGGAAGTAACACGTGTAGAAAAACAGGAAGATGGTCGCTTTTATGTTGAAACGAGCACTGGTTCTCGTTTTATGACCAAAGTAGTCATTATCGCAGCTGGTGTCGGTTCCTTCCAGGCTCGTCCGTTACGCGTGAAGGGTATTGAAAAGTTTGAAGGCACTCAACTGCACTACAGCTGCAAGGATCCGTCTATTTTCGAAGGTAAGAATGTCGTGATCTGCGGCGGCGGTGACTCTGCTCTCGACTGGACCCTTAACTTAGTCGGCAAGGCTGAAAGCGTTGTGCTTGTCCATCGACGTGACGGTTTCCGTGCGCAAGCCGCATCCGTCGCCAAGATGAAAGAACTTTGCGAAAACTGGGAAATGCAGTTTGAAGTCGGTCAGGTCACAGGCTTTAACGAAGCCGATGATAAGCTTACCGAAGTGCTCGTTGCAGGTGCCGACGGCGTTACGCGTCGCATTCCTCTCGACCACCTATTGGTCTTCTTCGGTCTTCAACCCAAACTTGGCCCCATCGAGAACTGGGGTCTCACCTTAGAGCGTAAGCAGATCGTTGTGGACACTGCTCGCTTTGAAACGAACATTCCGGGCATTTTTGCCGTAGGTGACATCAATACCTATCCAGGCAAGAAGAAGCTCATCTTGTCGGGCTTCCACGAATGCGCGCTCGCTGCTTTTGCCGCCTGTGACTACATCTTCCCGGAAAAGCGTGTTTTCTTGCAGTACACCACGACCTCTCCAAAGCTTCACAAAGTTTTGGGCGTTGAAACGCCGAACATGGACGAAGATTAATTCACCATTCCTGGTACTCAACCACGTAACTTAATCAAAAGGGGGGTCAAATGTTAATTTTGACACCCCCTGTTTGTTAGCTACTCTAGCTCACTTTAGTCATTAACGACTCGAATACCAGGCATACGTGCCGTGTAATCCTTCGTCAAGCAGGCAAGCGCACCAGCCACCTTCATGGCCATTTCGCGATACATCAAGGCTTCCTTGCTATCGGGTTCAGCAGCCACTGTCGGGCAACCACTGTCAGCACGCTCACGAATCGAAGCAGAGAGCGGCAATTCGCCAAGCAAAGGTACACCATACTGCTCACTCATACGCTGAGCACCACCTTCGCCAAAAATATGTTCTACTTCGCCACAATGCGGGCAAATGAAGACAGACATATTTTCAACAATCCCCAGAATCGGCACATTGACCTTTTGGAACATACGAAGTCCCTTCTTAGCGTCAATCAACGCAATATCCTGAGGAGTCGTCACAACTACGGCGCCCGTAACAGGCACCTGTTGCGATAACGTCAGCTGAATGTCACCCGTTCCCGGAGGCATATCAACAATCAGATAGTCAAGATCGTGCCAGTTGGTCTGAGTGATCAACTGTTGCAAAGCGCCAGCTGCCATCGGACCACGCCAAATCATCGGATCATCTTCTTCGACCATAAAACCAATCGAATTAATCTGAAGACCCAAAGATTCCATCGGTTCAATGGACTTGCCATCAACGCTGACTGGCTGACCAAAAGCACCTAACATCTTCGGCTGAGAAGGACCATAAATATCAGCATCGAGCACACCAACACGAGCACCTTCATGTGCTAAGGCAAGCGCCAAGTTAGCAGACACCGTGGACTTACCGACGCCCCCTTTACCCGAACTCACAGCAATAATGTTTTTGACGCCAGGCATGACGCGCAACGTACCTTGAACCTTATGTGCAATGATATTTTGAGTAACACTAACCTCTACCGAAGTTGCACCAGCGGCTTTGACAGCAGCGCCAACCGCCTCACCGACAGACTGAGCACGATAACGAGCCGGGTAACCAAGTTCGATAAAAACCTTCACATTCCCTTCAGCATCCGTTTCGGCGCTCTTAAACATCTTACCAGACACATAGTCAGTGCCTGTGACTGGGTCAATCAAAGCAGACAGCGCTGTTTTAATCGCTTCCGTAGAAATCGTCATAAACTTATTCTCCAAATAGACTGCGAGTACACGCAGTTGTGGCATTACATGCATTCTATCCTGTGCAAGCACTAAAGATACGATTAAAACCCATTTCGACTGTATGTTATCGCACTCAAAATAACGAGCTACGGTACAATAAATAATTGCTTCAGTTTTTCTGAAGCCTTTTTTATTTAACTTTCGGATCAAACACGACGATGAGTCAGCGAAATCTTTTTGTCACGACAGCATTGCCATACGCAAACGGCGCTTTCCACATGGGGCACATCATGGAGTACATCCAGGCTGATATCTGGGTGCGTCACGAGCGAATGGCTGGCAATAAGGTCCACTTTGTTGGGGCTGACGATGTGCATGGCGCTCCGATCATGATCGCTGCTCAAAAGCGTGGCATCACCCCTCAAGCTTTCGTCGCTGAAATTGCAGCGGGTCGCAAGCAGTATCTGGATGGTTTTCACATCAGCTTCGACCATTGGCACAGCACCGATGCACCTGAAAATCATGAGTTAAGTCAGGAAATCTATCGCCGTCTCAAGGACGCAGGCCTGATTTATACCAAGGACATCGAACAATACTATGACACGGTCAAAGGCATGTTCCTTGCTGACCGTTTCATTAAGGGAACCTGCCCGCGTTGCGGTGCAGAAGATCAGTACGGCGACAACTGCGAAAAATGCTCGGCAGTGTACTCCCCGATGGAAGTCGTTAATCCGTACTCCACGTTATCTGGTTCTCGTCCTGAAATCCGTCGCTCTACGCACTATTTCTTCAAATTGTCTGATCCGCAGTGCGTGAAGTTCTTGCGTGACTGGACGAATGGCACAGGTAAGGATGGTTTACCACGTGTCCAACAAGAAGTCTTAGCTAAGGACCGTGAATGGTTGGGCGAAGACGGCAATCTCTCTGACTGGGACATCTCTCGTGACGAACCGTATTTCGGCATCGCGATCCCTGATGCGCCGGGCAAGTATTTCTACGTCTGGCTTGACGCGCCTGTCGGTTACTTGGCGTCTCTCAAGGCTTATTGTGCCAAAAACAATTTGTCTTTCGAAGACATCCTTCGTGACAAAAACACTGAACAAATCCATTTCATCGGTAAGGACATCATTTATTTCCATACGTTGTTCTGGCCAGCCATGCTTCATTTTGCTGGCAAGCCCTTCCGCGTACCAGATCATGTGAACGCACATGGCTTTATGACGGTGAACGGCGAAAAGATGAGTAAGAGCCGCGGCACCGGCATCTCTCCGATGGAATATCTTGAACTCGGCATGGACGCTGAGTGGCTTCGTTACTATCTCGCCGCCAAGATGAATTCCCGCGTCGAAGACGTTGACTTTACCAAGGCTGACTTCGCTCAGCGCGTCAACTCTGACTTGATCGGTAAGTATGTCAACATCGCTAGCCGCGCAGCAGGCTTTATCTTCAAGAAATTTGAAGGTCGCATCGATGACAACGCAATGAATGATCCGCTCTTGGAAACCATTCGTAGTCGCGCTAACGAAATCAAGCACTTCTATGAAGTGCGTGAATTTGCTCGCGCTACGCGCGTTGTGATGGAGCTTGCCGACAAGATCAACGAATTCGTTGACCAGGAAAAGCCGTGGGAACTTTCTAAGAATCCTGTACGTCAAGCTGATCTCCACCGCGTATCTTCGATCGCACTCGAAGGTTTCCGCCTGCTTACGCTTTACCTCAAGCCTGTTTTGCCAGCTACAGCTCAGCGTGTAGAGGACTTCCTCTCGATTGAGCCGTTGACCTGGTCTAACGTCAACACCCCCTTAACCGCATCTAACCCAATTAAGGCCTTCAAACATCTCATGCAACGCGTAGATATGGAAAAGCAACTGAACGCCCTAGTCCCTGAAAAAGCCCCAGAACCTGAACCCGTTCTTCCGGGCGGTGAAGCAATCGCTCCAGAATGCACGATTGATGACTTCTCAAAGATCGATCTTCGCGTCGCTAAGATTGTTAAATGCGAAGAAGTTGAAGGTGCCAACAAACTGTTGCGTCTGACACTTGATCTTGGTGAAGGTCGTACCCGTAATGTCTTCTCTGGCATTCGTAGCGCTTACAAGCCCACCGACCTTGAAGGCCGTTTAACGGTTATGATTGCCAACCTTGCACCTCGCAAGATGCGCTTCGGGATCTCCGAAGGCATGGTTTTAGCAGCCTCTGATGCCGACGATAAGTCTTTAGGACTATTCGTTCTTGAACCTCACGCAGGCGCTATTCCAGGGATGCGCATCCGATAATTTGAATCTATTTGCTCAATAAAGCAATTATTTCAAGATTACTTGCGATTGAACAAAGGCACCTTCTCCTCAAGGAGGGTGCCTTTTCTTACAATTAACTACTTTTACTGACCCCTCACTTTCATTGTCATGAGTTTTAAAGAAGCGGCCCGTGAATTCATGCATCATGTTCCACTGGCCAAATTCCATCCCGTCCTTCTCAACAGTTTGAAGGAATATGACTCCCATATGCTTTCCCGCGATATTTCCGCTGGATTAACTGTGGGTATGATCGCGCTCCCTCTTGCTATGGCTTTCGGTATTGCCTCTGGTGTTCCGCCAGAATCTGGGCTATATACCGCAATCATCGCAGGCTTTTTAATCTCGCTACTTGGCGGCTGTCGTGTACAGATTGGTGGCCCTGCGGGTGCGTTTGTCGTCATCATCTACGGCATCATTGCCCAATACGGCTTGGGCAACTTAATGCTCGCTACACTCGGTTCTGGCGTACTCCTCTTTTTCATGGGACTCTTCAAAATCGGTGGCTTTATTAAGTTCATCCCTGTCTCGATCGTCATTGGCTTTACCAACGGTATTGCCGTAATGATTGGCTTACAGCAGATCAAAGATTTTCTAGGGCTCACTGTCAGCAAGATGCCTGCAGACTTCTTTGGCCAAATCAATACGATTGCCACTCACATTAACACAGTGAACTTCTGGGCTTTAGGCATCGCGCTTACGAGCTTCCTTATTATCAAGTTCTGGCCAAAGGGCTATCAGATGAGCGGTCCTCAGTGGAAGCGTTGGCTAGCTCACCTGCCTGGTACGGTAGTTGTTCTTGTGCTTTCTACGGTTGTGGTGACACTTTTCAACATACCCGTCGAAACGATCGGCTCCAAATTCGGCGGCATTCCTCAGTCTTTGCCTAGCTTGCAAATCCCTGATCTCGAATGGGAAACCGCAAAGCTGATGATTGGCCCAATGATCACGATTGCTGTACTTGGTTCCATTGAAAGTTTGCTCTGTGCCCGTGTTGCCGATACGATGACCGACGACCGTCACGATCCCAACCAAGAATTGATGGGCCAAGGCATTGCCAACATGGTCGTTCCCTTCTTCGGTGGGATTCCGGCAACGGGTACCATCGCCCGTACGGTGACTAACATCAAGTCAGGTGCTTTCTCTCCGGTTGCTGGCATGGTTCATGCTACCACGTTGCTCGTGGTCATTTTGGCCGCCGCACCGCTAGCAAGTAACATTCCGCTCTGCGCACTTGCTGCGATCTTGGTCTTCGTTGCTTGGAATATGGGAAATTGGCGTGAATTCTTACGCTTACGTCAAATGACCCTCTCCTATAAGGCAACGCTCTTGATCACGTTCTTCTTAACCGTGATCTTTGACTTGACCGTAGCTGTTCAGTTTGGCTTGGTTGTCGCGTGCGTATTCTTCTTAATGCGCATGAACAATCTCACCGTCGTCGACCCTGTTACCTTACCATTCGACGTACCTGATACAGTTGAAGCTTGGCACATTAAGGGAGCCCTCTTCTTTGGCTCGGTTTCTAAACTTGAACACGTCACGGATCCGACGCGTATCACCTCATCTGCCGCTGCTCGTATTGTCGTTTTAGACTTTACGGACTTACTGAACATTGACAACTCGGCCATGGATCAGATTGAAGTCTTTGTCCGTGCTTTACATCGTCACAATCACGAATTGATCATTGCCGGTGCCTCGGGTCACCCCTTAGCCCAGCTAAAACGTACGGGTATCGCACAACAACTTGGCGCTAATTTAGTTCCAAACATGGAATTCGCTATGGCAAGAGCAAAAGTCGTCTTAAAAGAACAAGATGAGAAAGCCGCTGCGAAGCGAGCGCTTTTAGGTGAAGCCTAATTAGAAAACGGGGATTGAGCAATTCAATCCCCGTTTTCATTAGCTAAATAACCCTGTATTGAGTGGATCTGGACAGCGTAACACAACCTCATCACTACCCTTTGGTAGCGTGATGTAGATCGGTGCATAAGGCTCAGCCTGTGTCAATATGACCATTTCCTCTTTGGCTAACTCCAACATCGCCAAAAACCACACTGTCTGTGACTCACGATCTGGCATCTGCTCCCATAACATAGAAAGCGTCACCATTGTTTGCTGTCTTAAGATACGTAGAAGCGCAGACATATGCTCTCGAACAGAAAGCTCTTGCCTACTGACCTTATGGTGATCACGAAGCCGTAATCGCCTCACCACATCTTTCCAAGCCGAGACCAACTCCTGAGCCTTAACCTCAGGCAATGGCACCTCCTTAGGCACATTAAGATCAACAGACGCTATATGAAAGTCTCGATCAATACGAGGTAAGGCCTGCATCCGCAAAGCCGCCGCTCGGATTTGTTCATACGCTTCGAGTCGACGCATAAGCTCGGCTCGAGGATCCTCAACTTCTTCGCCATCGTGAACACTCACTGAAGGCAATAATAAACGACTCTTAATTTGCATCAGCGTTGCAGACATCACAAGATAAGCGGCTGCAAGCTCAAGATCATTTTCGCGAACAAGATCCACATAGCGCATGTACTGCTCTGTAAGCTCAGCCATCGGAATATCCATGATGTCAAACTTCTGTTTTCTAATCAGATACAAAAGCAGATCCAACGGCCCTTCAAAGCTAATTAAGAAGATACGTAGTGCCTCTGGAGGGATGTATAACCCTTCTGGGCATGTTGACAAAGGCTCGCCATACAAGCGAGCCAGAATTAGCCCCTCGGTGCCTTCATCAACGCCTCTTGTCTTGAGTTGATATGTACTATCCATCGTGCGAAAAAAATGCCTCCCTTATCGTCCATCTATTGAACGATAACGAAGGCATTCAAAAGATCTCGTTTAAGACGCCAGCTTAGTTCGGATCATACATGAAAGCACGAACAGCGGCTTCAAGGTCTTCCGGACGTTCATTATTGGCAAGACCATTGTCATAAGCATACTTAGCAACGGTAGCACCAATCTTGACAGAGACTTCACGAACCATCGACAGTGGCGGATAGAGAGAACCTTGTTCAAGATCAGATTCGCTCACGAATTCAGCCAAAGCACGAGAGGTAGCCAAGAACATACCGGTCGGCATACAACGAGCCTTCGCAAACACTGCGCCTAACCCCAAACCTGGGAAAACGTAGCTGTTGTTACCCTGACGCGGAACAAAGGTCTTATCACCAAACGTGACAGGAGCAAACGGAGAGCCAGACGCAAACAGCGCACGACCGTTCGTTTCACGATAAGCAGTTTCAGCATCACATTCGGCACGAGACGTCGGATTGGAAAGCGCGAACACAATCGGACGTTCGTTGATTTCAGCCATCTCATGAAGGACTTCAGCATTAAAGGCACCAGGCTGAGCAGCCACACCGATAATACCAGTCGGACGCAAAGCGCGAACTGCTTCGATAAACGTCTTGCAATTCGGCAAGTCATGAGCAAACGGCACTTTGTTGTGAGCCAACTTATCACCACGAGTTGAGGTCACTAGACCCTTAGAGTCAAAGAGGCAGCAATGCGTCAAAGCCTCAGCACGATCCATGCCTTCGGCGACCATAGCGTCAACCAACAATTCAGCAATACCCGTGGCGGCTTCACCAGCGCCCAAGAAGAGGAAACGCTGATCAGAGAGCTTCTGCTTCGTCACACGAAGGGCAGAATACACACCCGTCACAGCCACTGTCGCTGTGCCCTGAATGTCGTCATTAAAGCACAGACACTGATCCTTGTATCGAGCTAACAAATCAAACGCGTGATTATTGCCAAAGTCTTCAAACTGGATCAAAACGTTCGGCCAACGACGGCGAGCTTCCGCCATGAACTCTTCAATCAGTTCGTCATAAGCTTCGCCAGTCACACGTTCCTGGCGCAAGCCAAGATAAAAAGGATCATTCAGGTTGTCCTGGTTGTTAGTGCCAACGTCAATCGTCACAGGAAGCGTCTTTTCTGGAGCGATACCAGCACAAGCCGTATAAAGAGACAACTTGCCACAAGGAATGCCCATGCCATTCACGCCCAGGTCACCTAAGCCGAGGATACGTTGACCGTCGGTCACAACGATCACATCTACTTCTTCGTTCGGTAAGTTATCGATAATTTCACCCACGCGCCCTTTGTCATTAATCGAGATAAAGGCGCCACGAGGATAACGGTAGATATGACTGAACTTCTGGCAGACTTCGCCAACCGTCGGCGTGTAAACCACCGGCATAAAGTCATCAATGTGTTCGATCAAAAGCTTAAAGTACAGATCTTCATCGGTTGCGTGAAGACTATCAAGCATCAAGAACTTGTCGAGAGCAGTCGGGCAACGGTCGAGCAACGCAAGCATACGCTGAACCTGCAGTTCTTTTGTCGTCACAGCAGGTGGAAGAAGACCACGAAGTCCCTTTTCGTCACGTTCTTCCTGAGTAAAGGCATCGGCGCGGTTGAACTGCGGATTGCGGAGCAGATCAGCACCGCGAACTTGCTTGAAATCAGTCATAAGTCCTTCTTTTGAAAAAACTCCACGGGGTACAAAATTGTCCGGGCAGTTATAAGGTACTGAAGGTGTCAACAAATGCTTGTGACACCTTCCACGATCATTGTAACAAGACTTCCCTTCGAAATTTGAGGTTCAGATATTGGAGAAACATCGTAGCTTGTTCCCAAGCACTTCAATTTCTGGTCTGACACTCGTTGCAGCTGTCATCCCATAGGCTTCTCCTATAGCTTAGCTCTCACTAGTTGAATGAACTCTTACTTCAAAGTCTTCAAAAGTTGATTAGCCGATTTAGAGGCTTCAGAATCAGGGAATTGTTTGATTACTTTTTTGAGCGTAGCCGCTGCGGCCTTAACGTTGCCTAAAGAAGCCTGAGCCGATGCTACCGAAATCATCGCATCCGGCACACGGCTATGCTTCGGATACTCTTTAATCAATTGATTTTGCACATTGATCGTGCTCTTATACTGCTCAAGCGCAAAATGACAAGAGCCACGCCAATAAAACGCGTCCGCACGATATGGAGAGCTTTCCCAATCTGTCGCAAACTTCGTGAAGCGTTTCAAGGCGTCCTTATAGTCTCCAGCCTTAAGACTTTCAACAGCAGCATCATAGGCAGCCTGCTCTTGAGGCATCATCTTATACTTTTCACCATTGACTTCAATTTCTTTCGGCTCAAACTTACCTACACGCTCATCGATATTGGCATATAGCTGACGATTACTACGCTTTTCCATATTCAGGGCGTTTGTCAACTCTTCAACCTTGCCTGTTAAGGCTCGATTTTGATTCTGCAAACTATCAAGACGATTCACAAAGGTCATTTGCGTATTTGTTAGCTGTTCTTCTAACGCCTGTACTTGTGCACGCAAATCTAAAATCGCGCGTCGCGCATCATCATCCGCGAATGCCATCGCGCCACTAGCAATGCTAGCCAGCAATGTCAGAGCCCCAAAACGGGCCATCGTCAATCTCATGGTCATACAACACTCCAGTGAAGGGGCGACTCGATTTTCACACCCATAAAGAACGGACAAAAAACAGCCGGCCGTGCCTAATTTAAGCAACGTCCGGCTAATTTATCTATCGTGGATAGCGCTTATCCTTACTTAGCAGCAGGCTTATCAGCCGTTACTTCGGTAGGATAAACGATATCGGCACGACGGTTCTGAGCCCATGCTTCTTCGCTGTGACCAAAAGCCAACGGTTTTTCACGACCGAAAGAAACGGCTTCGATACGATCGGCCGGCACACCGAGCAACTGCAAACGTTGCTTCACAGCTTCAGAGCGCTTCTGACCCAAAGCTAAGTTGTATTCGCGACCACCACGTTCGTCGGTATTACCCTGAATAACAATATTCACACCAGGATTGGCAACCAACCAACGAGCATGCGCTTCAACATTACGCATGTATTCAGGCGCCACTTCATAGGAGTCAAAGGCAAAGTAAACAGAGCGCTTAGAAAGCGGATTATTCGGATCCGTGAACGGATTCACCGCTTCCTGACCTTCAACCTGACTGCCTGCCAACGTACCAGACTTAGCACCTTCGTCCAGAGAGACGGAAGAGCAACCACTCAACAGAGCAGCTATAGCAGCCGAAGCTGCGAGAACTTTCCAAGAGAACGACATAATGTCTTTCCTATCTTATTAGTAAGGATGATTTTTTATAGTGAGTAGGTTAAGGCAGAATCGGACCCCAACAAGGTTCTCTGATATCTCCCTTTCCAGTCAATCGTGTCATAAGACGGCCATCAATCGAGGCCGTACCCAAAACGCCACGACCACGTTCCTCCGTGGCATAAACCAAGAAGCGACCGTTCGGTGCAAAAGATGGTGATTCATCACGGTCTGTCGTAGAGACTAGAGTACTTTGCCCCGTAGCCAAATCCATCACAGCCGTGCGGAACTTACCATTAATACGTGAAATATAAGCCAATATGTTACCGTCCGGGCTAATGCTCGGACTAATCGCATAGCTAGATCCAAAAGTGACACGTTCGGCAGGTGCGCTACCGTCTAACAACTGACGATAAATCTGAGGAGCACCTCCACGATCACTTGTAAAGTACAGCCAACGGTTATCGCTAGAGAAGACTGGCTCCGTATCAATACCAAAACTTCTCGTAAATCGACGTAATCCAGTCCCGTCAGTTCTCATCAAATAGATCTGTGTAACCCCATCTCTTGAAAGCGCGACGGCCATCATTTGACCATCTGCACTAAAAGCAGGAGCCGAATTATTACCACGATAAGCAGAAATCGCGTGACGAACACCAGAGGTCAAATCTTGAATAAACACAATGGGCTTACGTCGTTCAAAGCTGACATAAGCGACCTTTCGACCATCAGGAGACCAAACTGGCGAAATAATAGGTTCGTCAGATCGGAGTACTTCTTCTTGATTAGCACCGTCGCTATCGGTCACAATCAAACGAAAATCTCGACGCCCCAACTGAGACACATAAACCAAACGAGAAGCAAACATAGGCTTCTCACCAGTCAACTTCGTATAGATCCGGTCGGCCACGCGGTGCGCAGCCATGCGAATGTACTTTTTGCTCACCACAAACTGTCCAGAATCGAGCATCGTGCTTGACACTGCATCGTGAAGGAAGTACTTCACCTCCCAACGACCATTAGGCAACTGATTGACCGAACCTACAACCAAAGCATTCGCACCGGCCTGCGCCCAATGAGCCAAACTTTCAGGTTTGCTCAGGTCTTCTGGGGCTCCTTCAGCGCCAGTCGGAATGAGTCTAAAAGCACCTGAACGTTCAAGATCAGCACCAATAACCGCACTCAGATCTTCGCCTACTAAACTCGTGCCTTCTAATACCTTCACCGCGATCGGTAGCTGATTAGCCCCAACTCCAGTAATAGATACCTGTAACTCTGCCATCGCAGGTAGCGTTGTCATTAAGCCAGCAGCCACACCTGCCCCAACCAACTTGCGTCGGGAAAATTTGAGTGTCGTCACAAATGACTCCCTATCTGAACACGCAACCACTCTGAGTGAGCGGTTGCGTTCTATCAAGGCCCTCCTCATCCCTTAGTAATGAGGAGACCGTAACTCAAATACCATCAAAAATTAGTGACGGAAATGACGTTCGCCCGTGAAGACCATCGTGATGCCACGCTCATCAGCAGCGGCAATCACTTCATCGTCACGAATAGAACCACCTGGCTGAATAATAGCCGTAGCACCGGCGTCAACCACAACATCGAGACCATCGCGGAACGGGAAGAAGGCATCAGACGCAGCCACAGAGCCAACGAGCGACAGGTTAGCTTCTTCAGCCTTAATCATAGCAATGCGAGCGGAGTCCACACGGCTCATCTGACCAGCGCCAACACCCAACGTCATGCCACCACGAGCGTAAACGATCGTATTGGACTTCACGAAGCGAGCAACGTTCCAGGCAAACATCATATCAGCAATCTGAGCGGACGTCGGCTGACGCTTCGTCACGCAACGCAAGGCGCTTTCATCGCAAAGCTGAATATCTGGGCTCTGAACCAAGAGCCCGCCACCGACACGCTTGAAGTCGAAGTCGTTATGAGCACCACCCAAGGCCACAACCAACAAACGCAAATTCTTCTTAGCAGCGAACACTTCGCGAGCTTCGGCGCTAAAGGACGGCGCAATGATCACTTCAGCAAACTGCTGAGCAACCTGGCGAGCGCATTCACCCGTAACTTCACGGTTGAAAGCAATGATGCCACCAAAGGCAGACTTAGAGTCCGTCTGGAAAGCCTTGGCATAAGCTTCAGCAGAGTCAACACCCACGGCCACACCACAAGGATTGGCGTGCTTAATAATCACACAAGCAGGCGCCTCGAAGGAGCGAACGCATTCCCAAGCAGCATCACTGTCAGCGATGTTGTTGTAGGAAAGTTCCTTACCCTGAAGCTGTTCATAGCCAGCCAACAAACCCGGAGCCACAGAAGCTTCACGATAGAAAGCGGCAGTCTGATGCGGATTTTCGCCGTAGCGCATATCCTGAACCTTTACCCACTGACGCGTAAGCACTTCAGGGAAACGGGTACGTTCATTGTTTTCGTCAAGGCTCGTCAAGTAGTTCGTGATCATACCGTCATAACGAGCAGTATGAGCAAAGACCTTCTTCGCCAAAGCCAAACGCGTCGCGGCAGATACACCACCTTCAGCCTTGATTTCAGCCAAAACAGCTACATAGTCCGTCGGATCAACGATGACTGCGACGGATTCGTGGTTCTTAGCGGCAGCACGAATCATGGTCGGGCCGCCGATGTCGATATTTTCGATCGCATCTTCAAATGTGCAATCCGGCTTGGCAATGGTTTGCTCAAACGGGTAAAGGTTCACGCAAATAATGTCGATCGGATCAATCTGATGTTCTTCAAGCGAAGCCATGTGTTCAGCCACAGGACGGCGGGCCAAAATACCAGCGTGAATCTTGGGATTCAAGGTCTTGACACGACCGTCAAGCATTTCAGGGAAGCCCGTGTAATCCGCCACTTCTTGGCAAGAAACGCCTTCCTGAGAGAGGAGCTTCGCGGTACCGCCCGTGCTCAGAATGTGGTAGCCCAAACTTACCAATTCACGAGCAAAGTCGACCACGCCGGTCTTGTCTGACACGCTGATAAGAGCCTGTTTTTTCATTGCTTATTTCCTTTTGAAAATTACCCGTTCACAAGCCTATGTTCAACTAGTTTCTTGTGTAGGGTATTTCGGTTAATACCAAGTAATTTTGCAGCTTCAGTTTGGTTGTTTCGACACAATGTCATCACATAAACCAGCAACGAACGTTCTGCGGCGGAGACGACAAGTGGATACAAAGGAAGCGGTTGAGAGCCTTCAAGCTGTGTGAAATATTGATTCAATTGAGCAACTACAGCTTTATCTAGCAAGCTCGGTTCATCACACTCCATTGCAGACCAAACAGTCTCGGGATCAATAGAACCATAGGTGATCTCGACCTTTTTTCTTGGACGACCTTGTCGTCTCATCTGAATCGCGTCACCAGGTTTCTTCAGTTCACGCTCGTATGACATGTTATGAAACCCTTTCGAAATAGAGGTTAAGACATTCTGCCAGGTCTTTAACCCCTTGTTTCGTCATAAGAGCCTTTAGAAGCATTTCGCTACCATCTAATCCACAAAGATAATGATTCAGATGCTTGCGAAATGTCACCACACCTCTTGCTTCGCCATAATAGTCAAAATGTCGCTGCATGTGCAGATTTATAACCCGTTGCTTTTCTCGAAGTGAGGGTTTCGGCAATAAAGTTCCCCATCCCAAAGCGGCACAAACCTCATTAAATATCCATGGATTGCCATAAGAAGCCCGACCGATCATGACACCATCGGCCCCCGTCTGCTTCATCACGGCGACAGCTTTCGCCCCTGAATTAATATCGCCATTAGCGATCACTGGAATATTCACCGCCTCCTTAACACGACGAATTGTTTCATATTCTGCGTGACCTCGAAAACCATCAGCTCTTGTGCGTCCGTGGACAACGAGCATAGAAATCCCTTCGCTTTGCGCTATGCGAGCAATCGTCTCTGCATTTCGATGATCTTGATCCCATCCTGTTCGAATTTTCAACGTAACTGGAATATTTACCGCAGCAACAACTGCCGACAAAATCTTCGCAACCAGTGCTTCATCCTTCATCAAAGCACTGCCGCATGCCGTTTGCAACACTTTCTTCGCAGGACACCCCATATTGACATCGACAACTTGCGCACCAGAGTCTTGAGCATAATGCGCAGCATCAGCCATCATTTGAGGATCAGCACCAAGCAACTGGACAACACGTAACCCCGATTCCTCATCACAAGCCCAACGAGTGGCACTTTTACGACTTGATCGGAATTCAGGCTTACTTGTTGTCATTTCACCCACTGCATAGCCTGCCCCAAACATTCGGCATACTTCGCGATAGGGCAAGTCACTCATCCCTGCCATAGGGGCCAACATCACAGGCACGTCAACGGTATAGGATCCTAATTTCACGATTTATTCGCCACTAAGAATAGGCTCAATCAAACGTCAGCCGTATTTTAACGTCTTCGATGTTCTCTCTCTCGGAATTAGATCAATTAGCCAAACAGAGACTCAGCAATGCGTAATTCGTTGGCATCGCCCACATTTAACCAGCGTCCGTCATAACACTCTCCAGAGACTCTCCCCTGCTCACAAACAGCCCATAGCCACGGAAAGAGTTTCGCCTTGACGGGTTCTACATGCCCAAATAAACACGTACGGTAAACCCCCAAGCTAGAAAATGTATGCGTCTTAGGCATTGGTCTAACTAAGCGTTGAGCATCGAGCGTCATATCCCCTTGAACGTGATATGCAGGATTAGGCACCAACACCAAATGAGCATCCAATTGATCTGCTTCAAATGCTTCGCCTCGGCGGATCAATGTCGAGTAATCAAAATCTGTCACGATATCTGAAGCGACCGCGACAAAAGCCGCGTCACCATCAGCTGCCAACAAAGGGAGTGCTTTTGCAATACCGCCCAACGTTTCCAAAGCGTCTTCTACACACTGCCCTTCTACGGAATAATGAAGACGTACGCCAAATCGACTTCCGTCCCCCAATGCATTCATGATTTGTGCGCTATGGTATGCCACATTCAAGACTATGTCTTGAATACCAGCAACCTTGAGTGCTTCAATTTGACGTACAACCATCGGTACACCGCCAACTTTCACAAGAGGCTTTGGGGTCGTCAGCGTCAATGGACGCATACGTCGACCCTCACCAGCAGCAAAAATCAATGCACGCATAAGAGGATGTCCTTTTTTATTAGCACTCGATTAGAAGGTGTAACCCACTTGAACGTCAGAGCCTTCCAGCTCGTTAATCAGATGCGTCAACGGCGACAACTGAATATAACGACGAGACGTCTTGCGGACATAATCGATAAATCGCGGCGTATCTTCCAGATACTTAGGCTTACCATCGCGATAATTCAATCGGGCAAAAATACCCAACACTTTCAAATGACGTTGAACCCCCATGAATTCCACATCACGATAGAAATTACCAAAATCCTCTGAAACAGGCAGCCCCGCCTTGCGGGCCTTTTCCCAATATCGGATGGTCACATCAAGGACGAAGCTTTCACCCCAGGAAATGAACGCATCACGCATCAAAGAAGCAATGTCATAGCTCAACGGACCATACAAAGCATCCTGGAAATCCAAAATACCCGGCATAGGCCCCGAGACCATTAAGTTGCGCGGCATGAAGTCTCGATGGACAAACACTAAGGGTTCGCGACAATTGTTATCTAGAATCGCATTCGTGGCCATCTTCCACCACTTTTGTTGCGTTTCGTTCCATGTCACACCACGATGTCGTGCCACATACCATTCCGTGAATAGATCAATCTCACGTTGCAACACCTCGCGGTTATAAGGCGGCAACACACCAGGGCGAGAAATTTTCTGCCATGCCACCAATGCCGTGGTTGCCTTATCCATCAAGACACCAGCGTTTTCTTCGGTTAAGACATCCAAATATGTTTCACGACCTAAATCTGAGAGCAACATAAAACGATGATCTGAAGCCGTTGCGAAAATCTCGGGCGCATTTAGACCAGCCTCGTCACGCATCAGGCGATCAATCTTGAGAAAGGCATCAAAACTCGCTTGCGTTTCCCCGTCAGCGTTCATTGCGATATATGTTTTCCCATCAGCCGCTGTAATTCGGTGATAAGAGCGAAATCCCGCGTCCGCACCAGCTCGGGTCTTCGTCGAAAGATCGAGCCCATACTGAGGTGCCAACGATTGCAACCATTGATCAAAAAACGCATTGTCATTCTGTGCGGTCATCGTCATAAATTCCTTTTATCCAAGATCCATATCGGCATCAGAGATGATTTTCCCTCGACTCAGGCACTCTGCCATGATGAGGGGCTTTATAATCTTTTAATTATTTTGCCGTCATTCTATAAGGCCTGACCTCAGGCTGTCACTTTCCCCGGTTTATTCATGTCATTTCCGCTTATTCGACCGATCACAATTAGCGTGAGCTTAGCGGTTGCCGCAATGGCTTACAGTATCCCTGCAATGGCTACTCAATCCAACAATCGTGTGGCTTTAGAGTCTGTCATTGCTTTGGATCCTTCTCGTGCCATGCCAGAAACAGACTCTGTGAGCTTTGTCTCCGCTGATCGAATTGAAGGGAATCCTGAAGAACAATTACATTTATACGGTCAAGCTGAAATTCGACGTGCTGGCGCTGTTCTTAAAGGGGATCGTATCACCTATACGCAGGCTACCGATGAAGTGCAAGCCGAAGGCAATGCCAAAATTTCTCGCCTCGGCGCTACCTTCTCCGGGCCGTCCATGCGTTTCAAGATCACCCAGCGCACTGGGGACATGAACGACGCCGACTACGAATACGCACCGCGTAACTTACGTGGTTGCGCGAAAAATATTCGCTTTTTGTCTGGTGACACGACAACCTTTGATGACGCGAAAATCACGACCTGTAAACGTGACGACGAAGCTTGGTTCATTACCTTGAATAAGCTCGAAATCGACGAATACGATCAAACGGCGAGCGGTACAGGCGCTGTACTCAACTTTATGGGCTTACCCGTTATCGGAACGCCTTGGTTCGCATTCCCGATCAGTCAAGAACGTCGTTCTGGTTTTTTGGTGCCGACTTACGGAATGAGCTCCACGCGTGGTCTTGATTTGACCATTCCGTACTACTTCAACATTGCCCCTAACTACGACTTAACGCTCACACCTCGCGTGATGTCTAAACGTGGCGTTATGTTGGATACAGAAGCTCGCTTCCTTTACAACGATTTCTCTACAGTGGTTGATTACAACTACCTTCCTGATGACCGTATAACCAAAGAGAATCGCTCGAGTATTCACATCGACTCTCAATATCGCAAAGACCGCTTAAGCGCTCGCATCAATTACAATCGCGTTTCTGATGACGAATTCATCACGGACTTTTCGGGCAATATTCGTGAGTCTTCCGAAACCGTTTTGCCGCAAGACTACTCTATTCGTTACGACGAAACCTATTGGAATACCGCGATTAACGTCCAAAAAAATCAGACGTTAAATGTGAACGGCATTCACTCTACCAAGCCGTACGAACGTGTTCCTCAAATCGTCTTCAATGGCTATAACGGCAATTGGAAGGGTTTTGAACTCAACACAACGCTCGATGCCACTCGCTTTGAAAGCCCTTCCATGGTGAACGGGGATCGCTTTGTATTCGAACAAAGCGCATCTTACCCCTTCCGTGGCGCTGGTTGGTTTGTCGTTCCGAAGGCAACGTTCTTAGGCACGTGGTATCAGCTTCGTGACCTATCTGACAGAGATAAAGCAACGTTCAATGAAAAAGATCCTCACCGCACGGTCCCGATGCTTAGTGTCGATAGCGGTTTGGTCTTTGAACGTGACACCACTTGGCTTGGGCGCGCCGCTTATCAAACCCTTGAACCGCGCATTTATTATGCGTGGGTACCGTATCGCAACCAGAAAAACCTCCCTGTTTTTGATACCAGTATCGCGGATCTCAATTTCGCCACACTCTTTAGCGAAAATCTTTTCTCTGGCTATGACCGCGTGAGTGAAACAAACCAACTCACCACCGTGTTGTCTACGCGTTACTTTGATCAGGCCTCTGGTTTAGAACTTTTCCGTGCAAGCATCGGTCAGCGTCGTTATTTCTCTGATCAGCGCGTGAGTTTTTACGTGCCTAATACCAATGGCAAGTACAACTTGGGACCTGATGCAACACGCACAGAAGAAGTCCGAAGTGACTTACTCGCCAGTGTTGGTGCTCGCTTAACGCGAAGCTTAACCGCCGATGTGAGTGGCCAGTATTCTTCAGCGCGTCATCGCTTTGAAAAGGTCGCGGCTGGAGTTCGTTGGCAACCAAAGCCCATGTCGCTCATTGGCTTGTACTATCGCTACAACTACTCGCAGAACCAAGACTTCACGAATTACAACAACGACTACATTAAACAGGTGGACTTTGCCGTTCAGTGGCCGCTAACAGAACGCCTCTTCGGTATCCTCCGCTACAACTATTCTCTGTTGCAGAAGAAGCCGATTGAAATGATCGCTGGGGTTGAATATCTCCACGATTGCTGGACCTTGCGCTTTGCAACCCAGCGCTACACCACGGCCTCCAACAGCGAAGAATCGAACTTCTTCTTACAACTCGAGCTCAATGGTTTGGGTAGTATGGGAACAAGTCCGCTTGCAGAACTCAAGCGCAATATTAAGGGTTACCAGACCACTACCCAAGTCCCTGACAGAATTGGACAGTACGATTACTATGAATAAGCTTAAGACTATTGCCGTGTTAACGATGGGCGTCGTCGCTTTCGGCACGACATATGCTGAACCGGTTTCTCAGGACGTACAGGCACAGGCCGTGCAACCGATGGAACTTGACCGCATCGTCGCCGTTGTTAATAACGACGTCATTACGGAACGTGAATTGCAAGAACGTACCCACGTGGTAGCTCTTAACCTCCGCCGCCAAAACATTCAGCTCCCTGCAATGGATTTGTTGCGCGCTCAGGTATTGGAGCGCTTGATCTCTGAACGTACGATCATGCAACGCGCTCGCGAAACGGGGATCCGCATTGATGACCAAATGGTCAATGCATCGATTGAACAAATCGCTCGTCAAAATAATTTATCGGTTGATCAGTTACGTCAACGCCTGATTGCTGACGGTGTCTCTTTTGGCGCTTTCCGTGAAGAAATTCGTGACGAGATTACGACGCAACGTCTTCGTGAACGCGAAGTCGATGCCAAGATCGTAATTCCTGAAAGCGAAGTTGATGCTTTCTTAGCTGAAAAAGCAGGCTTCACTGGCTCTGACACGACCGAATACCACCTTCAGCACATCGTTCTACCGATCGACAATCCAGACAACACTGAATTGCTTCAGAAGCAGGCCGAAGAAATCGCTGCTCGTGCACGTGCTGGCGAAGATTTTGCAACGCTCGCAGCCACCTTCTCTCGCTTACCTGATGCACTTCAAGGTGGTGACCTTGGTTGGCGCGCTTTGCAAGCCTTACCCAGTGTCATTAGCAACAAGCTTAAAGAAGCTGGCAAAAAGCCTGGTATCTACGTTGTTAAACATCAGACTTCCTGGGAAGTGGTACGTGTTGTCGATACGCGCGATGGTGTTCAACACAAGTTAGCAGGTGGCCCTGTTGAACAAACCCATGCTCGTCATATTCTGATGTGGGTCAGCGACCTTACCCCGGAAGGTGAAGTTGTGCATCGTCTTAATGACATCAAGCGCCGTATTGATGCTGGCGAAACCGACTTTGCAACAATGGCTCGTCTCCACTCGGTAGACAATACCGCTACCCGTGGTGGTGACTTAGGCTGGTTGCAACCAGGCGACACAGTGCCAGACTTTGAAAAAGCTATGAACGCCTTGAAGCCTGGTCAAGTCTCTGAACCAATTAAGTCTCAGTTCGGCTACCATTTGATTCAGGTGTTGGAACGTCGTCTCGAAAAAGACGGCAATCCACAACGTATGCGCATCCAGGCACGTCAACAACTTCGCGAAAAGAAACTTGGCGAAGCTACCTATAATTGGCAACGTGAGTTACGTGACCGCGCTTACGTCGAAATCCGTGACAAGGGAGACTCCTAATGATCGACCGCCGGCCTGTTGCCATTACCACGGGTGAACCTGCCGGCATCGGTCCGGAGGTTTCTTTAAAAGCTGCTCTTTCGATTACCGATCCAATCGTACTCATTGGTAGTCAAGCGCTTCTCGAAAAAGAAGCCTCCCGTCTCGGGTTTGTCTGGCCGCTACCCGCTCATATTCGCATTCTAGACATCCCTTTAGACGCGCCAGCTTTACCTGGGCAACTAGACGTTCGTAATGCCACGTATGTGCTTAACACTTTACGTCAAGCCCATTACGGTGCCATGGAAAACCAGTGGGCAGCCATTGTCACTGCTCCTGTTCAAAAAAGTATCATTATTGAATCAGGCATCCCTTTCACTGGGCACACTGAGTTTTTCCAGAACTTAGCTGGCGTACAACGTGTTGTCATGATGTTGACCTCGAATGAGCGTCCAGATGCAATGAAAGTTGCACTTGCAACCACGCATTTACCCATTGCCGCCTTATCGTCAGCGATTACTGGAACGCTCTTAGACGAGGTCTTAGAAACGCTCCATCATGCACTTAAAGTCGATTATGCTTTTTCCTCGCCTCGCATTCTGGTCACGGGATTAAATCCTCATGCAGGTGAAAACGGACATATTGGTCGCGAAGAAGTAGAAACTATTACACCAGCGCTTCAGCGTGCCCAAGCCAAAGGTATGCAGGTCATTGGCCCCGTGCCTGCTGATACAGCTTTCATCCCTGGCCATTGGGATCAATATGATGCCGTCTTGTGTATGTATCATGACCAGGGACTCCCTGTGCTTAAGCACGTTGGATTCCAGGACGGCGTGAACGTCACACTCGGTCTACCCTATATTCGTACATCCGTTGATCACGGGACGGCGTTAGATATTGCTGGCACTAGCAAGGCTGACGAACGTAGCATGATCTCCGCTCTCAAACTAGCACACTACCTCTCCAAAAATCGTGAAACAAGAATGGCTTGAAGGGCACAAAGCCCGCAAACGTTTTGGTCAAAACTTCTTACATGACCGCCACTGGATCGAACGCATTGTCCGTGGGATTGATCCAAAACCGGGCGATGCCTTGGTTGAAATTGGTCCAGGCCAAGCTGCTTTAACGCGTGAAGTCATTGCTTTGGCTCGCCATGAAACAGCTGTTGAAATTGACAGAGACCTTGCTCAGTTCCTTCGTGAACAATTTTTGCCTGATGAGCTGACCCTTATCGAAGCAGATGCCCTGAAATTAAATTGGGCTACCGTACTCGAAGGTAAGCGCCTGCGCATCATCGGCAATCTGCCTTACAACATTTCTTCGCCATTACTTTTCGCACTAATGAGCGCGGCTGATCGTGTGATTGACCAGCACTTCATGCTTCAACGTGAAGTGGTTGACCGTATGGTCGCCGAACCAGGTAGCAAAGTCTACGGTCGCCTGAGTGTCATGTTGCAGTATCGCTATGTCATGCACAAACTCTTTGATGTGCCGCCGGGCGCTTTTGTTCCGCCACCTAAGGTAACGTCTTCCATCGTACGCATGGTGCCGCGTCCCGTTGAGAGCTTAGAACCTGTGGATATGGAAGTGTTTGCTCAAGTGGTCGCATTAGCCTTCCAGCAACGCCGTAAGACTTTACGTAATGCACTTTCAACCATTCTCGATGAAGAGGCCATTCTGCGTGCCGACGTCAATCCTGGCAGTCGAGCTGAAACTCTTGACGTCGCCGCATACGTTCGTCTTGCAAAAGAAGCCGCTCGCCTCCAACCGCATAAGGATGCGGTCTAACGCTCTATTTATTAGCAAACGAAGGTAAGTGTTTTATCGCCTTTAGTCGAGCTCTTTGAGCTCGACAAGGCGGATATATACGCTCAACCTCAGCCCAAAAAGCTAATGAATGATCCATATGGATCAAATGAGCCAATTCGTGCGCAATCACATAGCGAATGAGCTCATCATCCAAAAAAATCAGTCGCCAAGAGAATCGAATCACTCGGCGTGAACTACACGATCCCCACCGTGTCTTAGCACTTGAGAGCTCCCAGCTCACAGGTGGTCGATATGCCCTCATCAACATCGGCTGTATCAACGCTTCGATGACGCGTTGCGCTTCCCCTTTTAGCAAGGCTTCTAAAGCATTCCCGACTAAGCTCGGTTCACTTCCCATAGGAATCGCTAGAGCCAAACAGTATCCCTGTTCATCTCGGCAAACACAAGAACGTGGCGCGCCTAAGCAAATACGTGCTTTTTCGCCTCGAAATAACAACTCCCCACCATGAAAGAGCTGTTCAGCCTGACGACGTTCCTCTCGCTCCTGTTTTAGCGTCTCTAGTTTGGCTAATGAATGCTCGATCCACTCACTTTTATCGAGTACCAACTGATCAGCTGTTTTCACAGACATCCTCGGTGCCAAATGGACAGAAATCTCCAATGTTTCACCGTCGACCTTCAAGGTCATATTGGACTTTATACGTGACGAATAAACCAGACGATATCGTATCGAGCGACCTTGCCCATCCTTGACAACCTCAACCGTTCGCCACACTTGTTGCTCACTACTCACGCCTTACCCCAATCGAGTCAGTTCATTCTCAATCCAAGCCTCGACTTCTGCAGTCACCTCATGGGGTTCACGGCCTCTGGTCTGAATAACAGGACCAACACTCACCACAATAGTCCCTGAATTTTTTGCGATGCTATTTTTTGGCCAACAACGTCCTGCATTGTGACAAATCGGCAAAATCGGCGTACCACTTTGACAAGCGAAGCGAGCACCACCCGTCTTATAACGCACATGTTCACCCGGGGGTACGCGTGTTCCTTCAGGGAATAAACAAATCCACCATCCCTGCTTCAACTTCACAGGGCCTTTTTTCATAAAGGCTTCAAATGCAGAGCGCCCTTTGCTACGGTCAATGGCTAACATATCCATAGCCCAAACCACCCAGCCTAACAATGGAATCCATTTAATAGACTTCTTATAAAGAAAACAAGCCGGTCCAGATAAATAAGCACCTAACCAAAACGGATCCCAAGCTGATTGATGTTTTGCCAAAACGACCATGGGTTCCGTGGCGGACGGCATGTTCTCCATACCTCTCATTTCTAGACGGATGCCACAAATGACACGCAAAACCGTTAAAACAAGACGAGCCCACGGGCGACAAAAAAGATCGTAACGACGCTGTACGCTTAAAAAAGGCGTTGTCACCAAAATACATACCGTCAGACCAATAATGGTCAAACTTAAAACCAAATAGAAGAGCCAACCACGCAAAATAGACATTGAAGACAAGACCTCTAAAGAAAAAAGGATCCCAAACGAATCATACCGTTAAGGATCCCTCATAATCGCTGAAAAAACAGCGACTTTATTTAAAGATGATACTTACTTGGCCAAACGAGCAATTTCAGCAACTTTGTTCATCACAACATAAAGCTGTTTGAGCAATGCCTGACGGTTAGCACGCAAAGACAAGTCTTCAGCATTCACCATCACATGATCAAAGAAGCTATCTACTGGTCCACGCAAAGCAGCCAAGGTAGCTAACATGGCTTCGTATTCCCCGCGTTCGAATTCAGCCATGGCCTTAGGTTCAACCGAAACCAAAGTAGCGAACAAAGCCTTTTCAGCTTCTTCAACCAAAAGTGCCTCATTGACGCCGGTGGGCACTTCACCTTCAACCTTTTTGAGGATATTACCAATACGTTTATTAGCAGCCGTCAAAGCATCGGCTTCAGGCATAGCCATGAAAGAGCGAACGGCTGCCAAACGCTTCGGCAATTCATCGAGCTTTTCAGGATTCAAAGCCAAAACAGCCTCGACTTCCAGCGTCGTATAACCAGCATCACGCAACATCACGCGCAAGCGATCCTGGAAGAACTGACGAAGTTCTTCACGATGATCAACAATACCAGGAACGTTCTTTTCAGCTTCCCAGGCCGTATCAATCAGCGTATTCAAGCTAACAGGCAAGGCCTTTTCGATCAACATGCGCAACACGCCCAAAGCATGACGACGCAACGCAAAAGGATCCTTTTCACCCGTTGGCATCTGACCAATACCGAACAAACCAATCAAGGTTTCCATCTTGTCAGCCAAAGCAGCTGCTAAGCTTACAGACGTTGACGGAAGCGCGTCACCAGCATAACGCGGCTGATAGTGTTCACGAATAGCCAATGCGACATCACGATCTTCCTTATCGTACACAGCATAGTATTCACCCATAATCCCCTGCAATTCAGGGAATTCACCCACCATCAACGTACGAAGATCCGCCTTAGCTAATGTTGCAGCACGTTCTGCCTTAGCCTGATCAGCACCAATCAACGTAGCAATTTGACCAGCCATCGTTTTCACGCGCAACATACGTTCGGCTTGTGTACCAAGTTTGTTGTGATACACAACATGCTTCAGACCATCCACACGCGCTTCCAACTTTTCAAGTCGGTCCTGGTCATAGAAGAACTTCGCATCAGCCAAACGAGCACGAACCACGCGAGCATTCCCAGAAGAAATAGCAGCGCCGCCATCCTTGGCCTCAAGTTGAGAAACCAATAAGAATCGATTCATCAATCGACCATTAGCATCGCGCAAAGCGAAATACTTCTGATTAAGCTGCATGGTCAGAATCAAACATTCTTCAGGTACAGCCAAAAATTCTTCTTCAAATTCGCTTTCGTAGATCACCGGCCATTCAGTCAAAGCGGTGACTTCATTCAACAAATCCTCCGGCAAAATGACCGTTCCACCGATTTTTTCAGCACGAGCTGTCAAGAGCTGGCGAATCATTTCACGACGTTCGGCGTAGCAAGGCATCACCTTGGCAGCCTTAAGTTCTTCGACATAGCTGTCAGCGTTCGTCAGCATCACTGGCGTGGACACATGGAAACGATGACCTTGCGTTTCGCGACCGGCATCAAGACCAAACAGCTTCACTGGCACAACAACATCACCAAAGAGTGCCGTCAAATGCTTAACGGGGCGCACAAAAGCGACTGTCGTTTCACCATCAGCCAACTGATAGGTCATGACCTTGGGAATCGGCAATGCCTTGACGGAAGCTTCCAAAGCCTGCTGCAAACCTTCAGCCAGTTCGATACCTGGACGAACACCCTCAAAAACCAACTGTTCGTTCTTACCATCATTCACACGCTTTAAGTCGGCAACATCACACGTAATGCCCAACGCAGCCATCTTCTTCGTGAGTGCGGGCGTAGCCGTTCCATCAGCAGCAAGACCTACGCGCACCGGAACAAGCTTTTGTGTAAACGCTTCGTCAGGGCTCTTAGCTAAAACATTCGTGATGTGTACTGCCAATCGACGAGGAGCGCCATAAGCGGTCGTCACACTGCCTTCTGCCAAGAAACCACGTTGGTTCAAATACTGAGCAACACCTTGGGCAAAAGCTTGCGAAAGTTTTTCAAGCGCCTTCGGTGGCAATTCTTCCGTCTGAAGTTCAACGAGCAAATTCGTCATTTTCTTATCCTCCACTCGCCTTATTCTGCAACCTTAGCTGCCAACATCGGGAAGCCCAAACGTTCACGAGAATCGTAGTAACTCTGAGCAACCGCACGAGAAATATTACGGATACGAGCAATATAGGCCGCACGTTCAGTGACAGAAATGGCCCCATGCGCATCCAAGAGATTAAAGGTATGACCAGCTTTAAGAACCATTTCATAAGCCGGAAGCGCCAAGTTCAAATTCATCAAGCGCTTGGCTTCGCTTTCATAGTAGTCAAACTGACCTAAAAGCTTGGTGCAGTCGCTAGCTTCAAAGTTATAAACAGACTGTTCAACTTCGTTCTGGTGGAAAACATCACCGTAGGTCAATACACGCTCTTGACCAGAAGGATCCGTCCAAGTCGTGTAAACCAGGTCAAACACGTTATCGCAATTCTGCAGATACATGGTCAAGCGTTCGAGACCATAGGTGATTTCGCCAGTAATCGGTTTGCATTCCAAGCCACCAACCTGTTGGAAGTAGGTGAACTGCGTCACTTCCATTCCGTTCATCCAAACTTCCCAACCGAGTCCCCAAGCACCAAGCGTCGGATTTTCCCAGTTATCTTCCACAAAACGGATATCGTTAACTTCCGTATCAATACCCAAAGCGCGCAAACTACCCAAGTAGAGGTCGACAATATTTGTGGGAGCAGGCTTCAAAACCACCTGATACTGATGGTGCTGATGCAAACGATTCGGATTTTCGCCATAACGAGCGTCCTTAGGACGACGAGAAGGCTGAACATAAGCAGCGCGCCACGGCTCTGGGCCTAACGCACGCAAAAAAGTCGCTGTATGAGAAGTACCAGCACCGACCTCCAAGTCAATCGGTTGCAGCAAGGCACAGCCCTGACGATTCCAATATTCCTGCAGGCGCAGGATTACTTCCTGAAAGGTAATCATTCTCTATGCCGCCGATTCTTGTCGGCGCCTGTTCTTCAAAAATTGAGGGGGTTTCTCCTTACCGAAAAGATAAAGAGGCCAAAAGAGTAATTATAAGCTCTGTTTCTGCTTATCTTTCAGCTTATGCTCTCGCCTTCTCGGAAAGAGACCGTTTAAAGCCAAAAGCAGTGCTAAAAAGAGGAACGGATAAGCACCAAAACGGATATAAGGAGTCGGCGAGCCTGTTGCACCTAATAAAGGTACCGTCATCGCATCGGGCGAGGTTTCACTTAAAGTTCTAACAATTTCGCCTTTTGAATTCACGACAGCACTTAATCCGCTGTTATTCACACTCACCAACGGTCGAGCGCTTTCGATCGCCCGAGCCCTACTCATCGCTAGATGCTGAGAAATCACTGACTGTCCAAACCACCCTAAATTGGACGTCACAATCAAAAAGTCTGGCGAATGTGTTTGCCAAAATGAACGCACAACATTGCCATACAAATTTTCATAACAAATCAGAATACCGATGTGCGTTTGACCGACTTGTAACAAAGGCTGTACGCCGTCTCCTGGCGTTAAATCAGCCATAGGTACCCCTATCAAATCAACAAACCAACGCGCACCAGCGGGTACAAATTCCCCAAAAGGCACCAACTCTCTCTTATCCAGTCGATACGCAATGTGCCCTTCTGCAAGGACAAAAGAAGTATTAAAGACTCGACGGCCTTCCTGTCTAAAACCATTAAAGAGAACAAGGGCTTCAGACTTTTCTTGCAAATTCATTAGTGTGCTAGCTGCCTGTCCTGACAAGCGGCTGACTAACCCATTAACAACACCTTCAGGTGTCAACAAAAGCCTTTGGCGATCAGAAAGCATCCACGGCTTCTGAGCCTCTGGCAACAAGCTTTCTAATCGAGCAACAGTATCTGCCTTGGTATACGCATCCACAATAGGCAACACAGGCTGAATAACGCGGACATCTAAGGTTGAGGAAGCATGGGACCAAGCATGATCCTTGGCGACTTGACCAATCCCAAATACCATGATTAAACCGAAGACCGGCCCCCAAACCCACTTCAACTGACATGAGAGTGCTTGCCATAACAAAGCAGCTGACACAAAGATCATCAGTGTTACAGCATAAACGCCACCTAGCGGTGCCCACCCCATTAACGGGGTATCCAAAGCAGCGTACCCGGGCTGTAGCCATCCAAATTTAGCTAACAAATCCCCTCGACACCACTCCATCAAAACCCAAAAGCCTGCTAAAGCAAAATTTGCACGGGTTTGATGAGTCTTTCCAAAAAAGCGTGCCATCGCACAAGCAATTGCAGGAAAAACGGAAAGGACACAGGCTAAAAGGAAAAGCCCCAATCCAGCAACGCTCCATGGCAAATGGCCATGTACCGCCATAGAGTTCATCGTCCAAGATAGCCCTGGAATAAACCAGCCCAACCCAAAGACAAACCCCACCCACGCTGAGGCTTTGATTGAAACTCGACTGTTAAACAAAAAAAAGAACGCAACCAATGCGCCGAACGCCAACCATTGCCAACCTAAAGGATCAAAGCCTGTGCTAAACAACAACCCTAACCCTAGGGCAGCACCAGTGATAGTAACCTTCGTGTGACGCTCTATCCAAGCGACAATTTCGCTCACGTTATTCCGCCCTTTCTACACTTAACAGTCGAGCCTGGCGATCATCGCCTAAAAGGATGCGGAAGCGAAATCCCTTCTCTTCGATAATTTCACCTGTATGAGGGACATGTTCAAAACGATCGGTAATTAACCCCCCAATCGTTTCGCAATAGTCGTCACGCAAATCTGAATCAAAATATTCATTGAACTGTTCAATCGGAGTAATGGCCTTGACTCGCCAACGACCTTCACCGTCAGTCACAATGTTGCTGAGATTGTCATCGTGATCAAATTCATCGGATATTTCGCCCACAATTTGTTCAAGCACATCTTCGATAGTGATTAATCCAGAGATGCTCCCAAACTCATCGATGACAAGTGCGAGGTGACTTCTTGTTTCTTTAAAGTCTCTCAATAGCACATTGATAGGTTGCGTTTCTGGGATGAAACGCGCAGGACGCAACAACGTTTTCGGATTCGTTGTTGGATCCATCAAAATCTTGAGCAAGTCTTTAGCATGAAGAATGCCTAAGACGTTATCGATATCGTCCTCTACTGCGGGAAGACGTGAATGCCCCGATTCAATCAACTTGGGTAGCCAAACTTCCCTTGGTTCAGACAAATCCACAGCATTCACTTGAGAGCGTGGAACCATTAAATCCCCTGCGCGTGTTTCAGACACCGCTAACGCGCCTTCCATCATGGAAAACGTTTCATCATCAAGCACATTCCTTCGACGTGCTTCAGTCAGCATGGCCAACACAGACTCTCGATCTTGAAGCTCTTCTTCATGAAAAACAGAAGCTAGACGATCGAGAAATGTACGTCCTTTATTCGGACTAGGGGGTTCACTGGTGTTCGACATAATTTTGATTCAACAAGACTTCAATCGTGGACCATACCAATACGATCGCTATACGGATTGGAGAACTTGAGCGAAACCATCAGTTCGGTTTCTCTCGCTTCCATCACCTCAGCCTCTTCCTGAGTTAAATGATCGTATCCGTGTGCATGTAAGATCGCATGAATTAAGAGATGAGCCAAATGTGCTCGAAACTCTTTATTCTGTTCTTTCGCTTCTCGAACAAGCACAGGCACACAAATCGCCACATCCGCCATGACAGTTGGTTCTAACGCATAGTTAAAGGTTAAAACATTGGTCGCATAATTCTTGTGGCGGTATGTCTTGTTCAGTTCCAAGCCTTCTTCTAAGTCAACGAAACGCACTGTCACAACCGTGTCGCGTTCACATGCTTTTTTCATCCAACGAACCATCACAGAACGGCTCGGAAGTTCAGGAAAAGCCTTGGCATTTTGTAAAGAAACTTGTAATTCACACATGCACTTCTTCCTTCTTTGTTTTCATTTCCTGCTCTTTAGCGGCTTCTTCATACGCCTCGACAATACGAGCAACCAACGGATGACGAACGACATCCTTAGAAGTAAAGCGGGTAATGGCGATACCGCGGACGCCATCTAAAATTTTAATGGCATGTTTCAATCCGCTCGGCACACCCTTAGGTAAGTCAATCTGAGTAATGTCGCCTGTGATCACCGCCTTCGACCCAAAACCAATACGCGTCAAGAACATTTTCATCTGTTCAGGCGTCGTGTTTTGAGCCTCATCGAGAATCACGAACGCATTATTGAGTGTACGACCACGCATATAGGCCAAAGGAGCGACTTCAATAGACTGTCGTTCCATCAAACGTTGGGACTTTTCGAAACCCATCAGATCAAAAAGCGCATCGTACAGTGGACGCAAATACGGATCGACCTTTTGCGTCAAATCTCCTGGTAAAAAGCCTAAACGTTCGCCAGCTTCAACCGCAGGACGAGTCAACACAATGCGTTCTACCGTCCCGCGCTCAAAGGCATCTACTGCAGCTGCAACTGCCAAAAAGGTTTTCCCCGTACCTGCAGGCCCGACCCCGAAACTAATATCATGTCCCATGATAGCTTTGAGATACTGTCTCTGATTAGGCGTACGTCCCTGCAAGTCACGACGACGAGTTTTAAGATCGATAGACGTAACATCGCCCTCAGGACTGGAAGTAGCCCCACTACGATATTCGTCGTCGCGCCCGACAAAATGCCACTGAATGTCATCAACGTTCAAATCTTCACCAGAACGTTTAACGCGCTGCATCAGCGTTGCTAAAGCCGTCGTCGCGCGTCGAGCCTGTTCCCGATCTCCAGTCACCCGAAATACGTCACCACGACGGCTAATGCGAACATTCAGAATGTTTTCAATCTGTCGTAAGTTCTCATCTAGTGGACCACACAAAGCGGATAACTCTGCATTCCCAGCGTCAGCCGAATAACGAAGGGTTTCTGGAATGATTTCTTTTTCCATTTTTGACGATCTGTCCTTAGGAAAGAAGTTGTCCGCCAAGCGAATGCGGATACACGTCAGTCACTTTAACACGCACCATCGTATCAATGAGGGATTCAGGCCCTTCAAAATTCACAATACGGTTATTGTCAGTGCGAGCCATCAAAAAGCCTTCACCCTTGCGAGCAGGCCCCAGAACGAGTACACGCTGCTCTGTACCGAACATGGTTTGACTAATGCGTGTAGCATTAGCATCGATCACGGACTGCAAACGTTGTAAACGTGCCAACTTGACGTCATAAGGCGTGTCATCAGGCAAACGAGATGCTGGCGTTCCTGGGCGCGGACTATAGACAAAAGAGAAACTCGCATCAAAGCCGACCGCTTCGACCAACTTCATTGTTTCTTCAAAATCTTCTTCCGTTTCCCCAGGGAAACCAACAATAAAGTCAGTCGCAATAGAAATCTCAGGACGCAATGCACGCAATTTACGCACGATTTCTAAATATTCTGCAGCGGTATAGCCACGCTTCATCGCAGCTAACACACGGTCCGAACCTGCTTGCACAGGCAAATGAACATGATTCACCAATTTTGGCAAACGTGCATAGGCATCGATAATGCGTTGAGAGAATTCTCGCGGATGGCTTGTCGTATAGCGAATGCGCTCAATGCCCTCGATTTCAGATACATAATCGAGCAACAATGCAAAATCGGCGATATTGCCATCAGGCATAGCACCGCGATAAGCGTTCACATTTTGCCCGAGCAAGGTAATTTCTTTCACCCCCTGATCCGCGAGTTGTGCAATTTCAAGCAATACATCCACCATTGGGCGAGAAATTTCTTCGCCACGTGTATAAGGCACCACACAATACGAACAGTACTTAGAGCAACCTTCCATAATAGAGACGAAGGCCGCAGCGCCCTGCGCCTTAGGCATCGGTAGATGATCAAACTTTTCAATTTCAGGGAACGTCACATCCACTTGCGGTCGACCTGTTTCTACACGTTTTTTCAATAACTCTGGCAAACGGTGCAAAGTTTGAGGACCAAACACAACGTCAACACAAGGGGCACGGCGAATCACATTTTCGCCTTCCTGGCTGGCAACACAGCCACCCACAGCAATCAACATCCCTGGTCTACCCTTTTTCACTTCACGGATACGACCTAAATCAGAGAATGTCTTTTCTTGCGCCTTTTCACGAATGGAACACGTATTCACAACAACGAGATCTGCTTCCTCAAGCTCATTCGTACGCTCATATCCCATTTCGGCCTGAAGTAGGTCCGCAATACGACCACTGTCGTAATCATTCATTTGGCAGCCAAAGCTGCGGAGGTAAAGTTTTTTCGCTTGCACGGTTTACACCCGGTGACGATATAAATTGACGAATTAATCTTTTCGACTTCAATGAACCCATTGAAATCGAGGCATAAAAGAAAAGCCCCGCACTTCAAACTAGAAGACGGGGCTTTTAAAATCTTGGTGGCGCATCACGGACTCGAACCGCGGACACAAGGATTATGATTCCTCTGCTCTAACCGACTGAGCTAATGCGCCGTTGAGGATTGGAAGTATGCACGATAAAATTTATTCCGTCAACCCTTTATTACAATTTGTTTCATTCACCTTACCAAAGTCTCCAAAAGTGATGCGTTGGCCCATGACCATGCCCTACCTCCAGCTCATCTGCGTGCGCAATAGCGCCAGTCAGATAGTCTTTGGCACGACGACACGCCACTGGCACATCAACCTCCTGAGGTAAATAAGCAGCGATAGCAGCAGATAAAGTGCACCCAGTGCCATGCGTATTTTTTGTATGAATACGAGCCGCCGAATAAGGTACAGAAACAACGCCATTAAAGAGCAGATCGTACGCATCTTCGCCAGACAAATGACCACCTTTCAAGAAAATCCAAGCATCCTTGCGTTTCACGTATTCCCACAGTGCTCGTGCAACCTCAGGAAAGTCTTCTTCATCAACAGATTCCGTGCGCCCTAAAAGACTCATTGCCTCTGGCAAATTGGGCGTTACCACAGTTGCCAAGGGTAACAGTCGATCTCTCAGCGCTTCAACAGCATCACTTTGAAGCAACCTTCCACCACCTTTGGCCACCATCACAGGATCCAAAACAACATATTTCGGTTTCCAATGAATCAAGGCATCGGCAACTGTTTCAATCAAAGCTGTTGTTCCCAACATCCCGATTTTTACAGCATCAATACGCACATCAGAAAAGAGCGTATCAATTTGTTCTCTTAGAAAACTTGGCGACACAGGACTGACGCCCGTCACATCCTCCGTATTTTGTGCAGTTAAAGCTGCGACAACACCACAGGCATAAGCACCACAAGCACTGATTGCCTTCACGTCAGCCAATATACCTGCACCACCCGATGGGTCTATCCCAGCAATCGTTACGACGTTAGGGATGCCGTTTTTTGCGCTTTCTGCCACAGTACCTCCAATATCGTCATCATGCGTTCGGTTGCCCCTGCATACTGACGAGAAAATTCCAATGCACATTCAGATGCCTGCACTCTCGAGGCAGGCACATCTAGCCATTGTTCAAATTGACCCAGGGCTTGCGTCGGCGTCTGAACCTGCACCATTGCTCCCGTAGCCAATCCATCGCGAATTACTTTAGCAAAGTTAAAATCCGACGGGCCCACGACAATCGGGGAACCTGCCAACGCTGGCTCGATCACATTTTGAGAGCCGTGATTCTCAAAAGACCCTCCCATAGCTGTCATATCCGCCAAAGCGCAGTAAAAGCTCATCTCTCCCATACTATCGCCCAAAACAACATCAGCATCTGCAGGAATATCTGCAGGATCCATAATGGCAGAACGACGACAAACATTTAAACCGGCCTCAGTCAAACAACGATAGACCTCATCAAAACGTTGTGGATGCCGTGGCACCAACCAAAATTGCGCACGCTTTAGTAGATCTCGACGTTCAGCCATCGCTTTCGCAAAGCGCACTTCTTCACCCTGGCGAGTCGAAGCAATTAAGGCGACCGGACGATCCATTGTTGCCTTCCATGCTCTCGCAGCTGCCTCTTGAGATAAATTCGGGCGGAGATCAAATTTCACGCTTCCGCAAACCGTAACATTTCGGCCACCCAAGCTTTCAAGACGTTCCTTATCTTCTTCACTTTGCGCCAAAATAGCCGCAAAACTACTAAAAGCAGGACGCATCACATCGATGATGCGCGCAGCCTGAGCGCGTGATTTCTCACTTTCTCTAGCATTCGCCAAAATCATCGGAACACCACAGCGTTGAGCCTCACTCATTAGATTAGGCCAAACTTCGGTTTCCATGATAATCCCGATCGTCGGTACGGTTTGTCTAAAAAACTTCTCGACAGCGTACGGAGCGTCATAAGGCAAATAACACTGATGAATGCGATCGGGCGCCAGCGCAACCAATTTTGCACCAGCCTCACGGCCCGTGGGTGTCATGTGTGTCAACAATACATCACACTCGGGCCAACGTTTTAGCACTGCCTCCAAGAGAGGTTTTGCAGCATTAGTTTCGCCTACGCTTACGGCATGAATCCAGACACGAGGACGCGGCGTCTTTAAAGGAAATGTAGTCCATGCGAAACGTTCATCCCAAAACTGCCTATAGGCAGGCTGACGACGAGAGCGCCACATCAAATAGAGACTTGCTAAGGGCAACGCCACAACACTCACAGCCCTATACATGGTCGGAGTTATCTTCACGCCTGCTCTCCCGTTACTGATTTATAAGCATCCCAAATCTGATCGACCGAAGGACACTCACCAACACCACCTAAACTTTGGACAGCGCCATCGCCAATCAACTTCAAAATTTCCGTGGGCGTAGAAACAAAGATCCCTACACTCGGACGCCCTAACGCTGCGCCCAAATGCGCTAGCCCCGTATCCACACCCAATACAGCTTCAGCTTTGGCTAGGCAAGCTGCCGTTTGTGCAAGTCCTTTTCGAGGCGCAACTTCTGCACCAGGAATACCCATCGCAATCCGCTTCACACGTTCATGTTCAACTTCGTTGCCCCAAAAGAGAACACTCCGCACCCCTTCCCCTGCTAAACGACGACCAATCTTGACCCAAGCATCTTCTGGCCACAATTTTTCATCTCGACTCGTATTGACAGCCAATGCCACATAAGGTCCCGCAGGAACTAGAGATGGCTCAGCAGTCGCCTTTAAAGCAAATAGTGGATGCACTGAATCGATGCTATAACCCAAGGCCTGAGCGGCGGCCATACGATAGCGTCTAACCGCGCCTAAGGAAGCAGGCAAATTCAATTTATAGGCATAGGCAAGGGAAGCCATTTTTTCGCGCACTGTACCCCAGGTATATCCAAAGGCCGGCACGCCCGTCCAGCGAGCCACCATTGCCGAGCGCATTAAACCCTGGATATCCAAGACCACATCGTACTGTTCAGCACGTAAAACCTCTTTAACCCTTGCCATTTCTTCACGCACAGACGTTGACATCACTGCTTTTCGCCAACGGCGGAAAGCAGTGACATGAACCTTACTCACGCCAGGTGCAAGTGTTAGGATTTCCTTGAAGCTCTCCTCCGCAACCCAGTGAATCTCTGCATCAGGCAAGGCTTGCTTGATATCAGTCACTATAGGAAGCGCATGAATGATATCCCCCATAGAGGAGGTTTTAATCACGAGAATCTTCACTTAAACATCACCTCTTCTGCCACTGCAGTTTTAGGGTCGTCGCCACGTTCAGCACGGCGGCTTAAACGTTTCCCTAACTCAACACCAGGCTGATCGAACGGATTAATACTGAAGAGCGTACCAAGCATCGTGGTCTTGTGCTCATACATAGCCATCAAGGCTCCGACTCGTCTTGGCGTTACTGCATCAACAACAATGGCTGTCACAGCATTAAAGCAAGGGTTATCAGGGTCTCGCATAATCAATGCCTCAGCCTGCGCACGCGCATTGGCCAAAAGCACGCGATAGTGTTCAGCATATCGATGTCCTGGCATTTCCGTCCAAATCAAATCAATACTAGAGCGCCCCGTACCTTCTCTCAACCACTGATAAAAACTATGCTGTGCCTCATTCCCATTAGAACCCCACACAGCCTGGCCGGTATGGCCCGGGATTCGACGCCCATCAGGGGTATGGTTCTTACCAAGCGATTCCATTTCAAGCTGTTGCAACCAAGGCACGATCACACGCAATCGCTCGTCATACGGTAAAACACAGTGAGAACCAATATCCAAACGCGAAGCGTTCCAGAACGCCAACATCGCCAACAAGGCGGGTAAATTCTTCTCTAAAGGTGCAGTCAAAGAGTGGCGATCCATTTCAGCCGCACCTTGTAAGAACTCGATAAAGACGTCTGTACCTAAAGCGATGGCTAAAGGCAAGCCGACTGCGCCCCAAACAGAAAAGCGTCCCCCGACCCAATCCCAAAACTTGAAGAGATTTTCTTCAGGGACACACATCTGGTTAGCCGCTTCAGCATTTGCAGAAACCACGACCATGTGACGTGCACGATCGGCGCCCACAATACCCGCATCTAGCAACCACTGGTCGACCGCAGCAGCATTGACTAACGTCTCACGTGTTCCAAAGCTCTTAGAAGAAACGACAACCAACGTAGAACGTGGATTGCACGCATCCAAGATTCGCTCTAATAAAACACCATCGACCGTTGATAAAAAATGAAGGCGAATGGACGGATTAGATGGACGCAATGCGTGATAAACCGCGTGAGGTCCCATTTCTGAGCCACCGATGCCAATATTGATAACATCCGTAATACGATCACCACGGCAACCCAACCACACCCCTTCTCGGACTTGGGTAGCAAACTCTAACATTCGCTTGCGTTCGTGCACCACCTCATCATATTTGGGCACAGTTGGTGTCCACGCTCGCAATGACGTATGTAATGCAGCGCGCTTTTCAGACACATTGACGATGTCACCGCTGACCATACGCTGATGGGCCTCAGCGACACCTCGTGCACGGCAGTGCTCCACCAAGCGGTTAAAATCTTCCCCAGTCAATCGCTGTCGAGCAATATCCAGTCTTAAACCGCAAGCAGTGATCGTAGTTGGGACACCCTGACTATCTCGAAGGAAAGGCAGTAATGTCCAATTGGTTTTATCAGTCATAAATTGCTCTACCCATTAAAAAGGTAGTTGTAATGTTGGTTCTACCTGCAAAAGCGCCGTAGCAAAAGTCTGTGTAATGCGTTCCAAAGCCTCTGACGTATCGCCTTCTAAACGCAAGACAACGACAGGGGTCGTATTCGAAGAACGTGCCAAAGCAAAACCGTCATCCCATTCCACACGAACACCATCAATCGTAATCACCTGAGAAGCATCATCAAACTTCACTTCCTGCTGAAGACGTTCGATGAAACGCTTGTTTTCTCCTTCAGCCATCTTAATTTGCAATTCAGGCGTATTCACAGCGCTTGGCAAGCCATCCAACACGGCCGACGGATCCTTTTCGCGCGACAGAATTTCAAGCAATCGAGCCCCTGCATAAACGCCATCGTCAAATCCTGGCCAACGACCGTCGTTAAAGAACAAATGTCCTGACATCTCCCCTGCAAAAGGCGCTCCCGTTTCACGCAACTTCGCCTTCACCAAAGAATGCCCCGTTCTGCTAATTGTCGGAACACCGCCATTGCTTTCAATCCACGGAATCAAGCGACGCGTGCACTTGACATCGTAGACAATTTGAGCACCTGGATGATGAGCCAAAATATCCTTGGCAAATAACATCATTTGTCTATCAGGGAAGATGACGTTACCAGCATTGGTCACAACCCCCAAACGGTCACCGTCGCCATCAAAGGCCAAACCGACCTCTAAGCTAGCAGCACGAACCGTCGCCTTCAAGTCTTCCAGATTTTCAGGTTTAGAAGGATCAGGATGATGATTCGGGAAGTTGCCATCCACATCGGTGTAAAGCTCAGTCACTTCGCAACCCAAAGCCTTAAACAACTTCGTTGCAACGGGACCAGCCACACCATTACCAGCATCAATCGCAATGCGCATCGGACGGGCTAAGCGAACATCAGATAACACATGTTCAAGATAAGCTGGCAAAACGTCTTCTTCACGAATCTCACCTGGCTTTTCTGCCACATGCCAATCTTCAAATTCAATGCGACGACGGATATCCTGAATCTGATCGGCAAACAAAGTAATACCACCGATCATCATCTTTAAACCGTTATATTCCGGAGGGTTATGAGAGCCTGTGACAGCAACGCCACTACCGTTCTCATAATGGACAGTTGCAAAATACAGGACTGGTGTCGGAACCATCCCGATATTGATCACATCAATACCCGTGGAGACAATGCCTTCCATTAGAGCATTCGCCAAGCGTTCGCCAAACAAACGACCGTCACGTCCCACGCAGAATGAGGTACGTCCTGCTTCACGAGCAAGACTCCCCAACACACGACCAACTTGACGAACTGCTTCTTCAGTCAGCGTTTGATCAACAATGCCACGAATGTCATAAGCCTTAAAAATGGAGGCGTCGGGCGCCATAACTTATCTCCTCAACATGAACCACCAACGACAAACTAACTCTGACGTTTTCGGTGTTTAATTGACTTATTGTAGCTAAATCGCGCAAAGAGCCAAAATTTAGAACACACCTCCTTGCCTTCCTTCAAAATTTCATGACATTCAGAAACAGTTTTTTCGAATTTGAGGGGCTTTCTCGATGAATTTTCATTAACTGATTTACATAGTCTCTGACGAAAAGGGCTCACACCCATTACAATCGAGACACAACCTCATCCAACGTAGCCATGAGACTACTTTCAAGTTATATGGACAAATCCCTACTTAAGAAAGCACGCGTGCTCGTCACGGGCGATGCTATGTTAGATCGCTATTGGTTTGGCGATGCCGATCGCATTTCCCCCGAAGCCCCCGTTCCCGTCGTCCGCATCAGCCGAACAGAAGAACGACTTGGCGGTGCTGCCAATGTTGCCGTCAATATTGCTAGCGTTGGCGCAAGCTCTTCACTGCTTTGCGTTGTCGGCAATGATGAACCTGGTCATACCCTCGAACGTTTTGCTCACGAACAAGGCATCACGCCTGACTTGCAGTTTGACGACTCCTTAGCGACCACAGTTAAATTACGTGTCGTCGCCCGCCAACAACAGATGCTTCGTTGTGACTTTGAAGCCTTGCCAGCTCAAGAAGTTTTAAATCAGCATTTAGACCGCTTCCGCACTTTACTGGCTCAACATGACGTACTCGTCTTATCTGATTACGGCAAAGGCGGACTTTCCCATATCGTTCGTATGATCGAAATGGCAAACGATGCTGGCATTCCAGTCCTTGTAGATCCTAAGGGTGACGATTACTCGCGATATAAAGGTGCCACCATTTTGACTCCCAATCGTTCTGAATTGCGACAAGTCGTCGGGGCTTGGAACTCCGAAGAAGAGTTGACTACCAAAGCACAAGGTTTACGTGAATCCCTAGGTCTTCGGTACTTACTTTTAACGCGAAGTGAAGAGGGCATGACGCTCTATCACCAAGACGGACAATTGACTGTTCCGACCCAAGCCCGTGAAGTCTATGATGTTTCGGGGGCTGGCGATACTGTGATCGCCATTTTGGCCACCATGCTTGCAACAGGGGCAAATATTGAAGAAGCTGTACGCACAGCCAATCGTGCAGGTGGCATTGTCGTTGGCAAGCTAGGTACTGCCACGGTTTCTTTTGAAGAACTTTTTGAGGATTGATGTCATGAGTATTCTTGTCACAGGCGCAGCTGGCTTTATCGGCTGTAATAACGTTCTTGCGCTTAACGAACGAGGCATCACTGATGTGATTGCTGTCGATAACTTAGAACGTGGTGAAAAGTATCAGAATCTCGCCAAATGCCAAATCTCTGACTACTTTGACAAGCGTGACTTCATCGAACGCGTTCGCCGTGGTACGGCTCCGAAACCAGAAGCCATTTTCCACCAAGGTGCTTGCTCCGACACTATGGAACATAATGGTCTCTACATGATGGAGAACAACTACCGCTACACGCTAGATCTCTATCGTTGGGCTCAAGAACTCCAGATTCCATTCATCTATGCCTCCTCCGCCGCTACTTATGGTGCGCATCAAGAATTTATCGAAGATATCCGCTACGAAGGTCCGTTAAATGTCTATGGCTACTCCAAATACCTTTTTGACCAAGTACTTCGTCGAGAACTGAATTCGCTCAAGGCACCAGTCATCGGTTTACGTTATTTCAACGTGTACGGCCCCAATGAACAACATAAGGGCCGTATGGCTAGCGTTGCCTTCCATCAATATTTCCAATACCGTCGCACAGGTAAGGTAAAACTATTCGAAGGTTGCCTTGGCTTTGGCAACGGTGAACAGTCTCGCGACTTCGTCTATATCGGTGACGTCTGCAAAGTTCTGCTTCACTTCCTCGACAAGCCTGTTTCTGGCATTTACAATTGTGGTACAGGTCGTGCACAGCCATTTAATGATGTCGCATTAACGGTTATTAATACTTTGCGCGAACAAAATGATCATGCAGCCCTGTCCCTCGATGAAGCCGTTAAATCTGGCGAACTAGAATACATTGCATTCCCTGAAGCACTCAAAGGAAAATATCAAGCCTTCACCCAAGCCAACCTCGACAATCTCCGCAAGGCTGGTTGCGATGTTGAGTTCCGCACTGTCCAAGAGGGAACGCGCGAATACATGCACAATCTTTTGCAATGCTTCCCAAACGTTGACGAATGAAAAAAGCAGCATTTCTTGACAGAGACGGCGTCATCAACCTTGATCACGCCTATGTCCACGAAATTGAAGCATTCGAATGGATACCAGGCGTCCTTGAAGCTGCCAAAAGCTTGATTGACGCCGGTTTCATTTTGGTCGTCGTGACCAATCAATCAGGCATTGGTCGCGGCTACTATGATGAAGCCACCTTCGAAAAGTTAACCTCTTGGATGAAAGAACAGTTTGCTCAAGCAGATGCGCCGTTATCTGCGGTGTATTTCTGTCCTCATCATCCAGAAAAAGCATTGCCTCAGTATCGAATGAGCTGTACTTGTCGAAAACCAGGTCCAGGCATGTTACTCGAAGCTGCCGCTGATCTAGATATCGACCTTAAGACATCGATCATGTTTGGTGACAAGCCAGGGGACATGACTGCAGGTAAGGTAGCTGGCTGTTGTGAACGCATTCTCTTAGGGACCGACGGCAAGGCTCTGCCGTTGCTGTGCACAGATGCCACACAGGCTTTTCGTAGTCTTGCTGAAGCTGTCCAGTCTGATTGGTTTAAACAACTTCATTAAGAGGAATGTTTCGTGAGTACCCGTTTGCCCGCGCCTGATTTTGAAAACAAGATCTGCCTGCTTTCTGAGTTATCTTCACGTGCAAAGGCGCTTCCTCATCCCGTCGTCATGACGAATGGGGTGTTCGACATTTTGCACAGAGGTCACGTGACGTACCTAGCTCAAGCACGCAAGCTTGGAAACAGTCTCATTGTGGCCATCAATAGTGATGCCTCTGTTAAAAAGTTGGGTAAAGGCGATGACCGCCCAATCAATACTCAAGCAGATCGCGCTGCTGTACTAGCGGCCTTAGAGTCCGTTTCCCTTGTTGTTATCTTTGATGAAAAGGTACCATTGACTGCGGTAGAATTAGGACACCCTAACATCTATGTCAAAGGGGGAGATTACAAAATTGAAGAACTCCCAGAGGCGCAATTAGTGTCCACTTGGGGCGGCAAAGCCGTCACGGTACAGTTTGAACACCAACGTTCAACCACTGCCTTATTGAAGAAAGTGAGAGGCGCTTAACAAGCAAAAAGAGGGTATGGAAAGATCTAAGAATCTGACTTTTACCCTCTTTTGTTGTCACGGCTTAATTAATTTTGAATCCACGCTTTCTAGCAAAATGAATCGTGGCATCTAGGAAGCCCTGCTTACTACCGCAGTCAAACCTGGTTCCATCAAAACGATGAGCATATGTAGGCACTGCATGCAGTGCAGTCGCAATGCCATCGGTTAACTGAATTTCTCGACCAATACCAGGTTGCACCTTTTCAAGAAAATCAAACATCTCAGGTTCAAAGACATAACGACCAATCACAGCCATGCGGGAAGGCGCTACCTTCAGATCAGGTTTTTCGACAATCCCACGCATTTGTGAAGTCTTTTGACTGGTATCATCCACACTCACAATGCCGTATTTATTCGTAGATTCAGGCGCCACGTCTTGCACTGCGACAACAGAACCACCTTTTTGAGCTTCACGTACAGCAATTAACTGGCCAATACATGACTTGGGCGCATCCACCAAATCGTCTGCCAACATCACCGCAAACGGTTCATCTCCAACAACAGGCTTAGCACATAGCACAGCATGCCCTAAGCCTAAAGCTTGTGGCTGACGAATATAAATACACTTCACTCCAGCTGGAACAATGTTGCGAACCAAGCCTAAAAGTTCCGCTTTACCTTTTTCCTCAAGTTCTCGTTCCAACTCAGAATAGTAATCAAAGTGATCTTCAATGGCACGCTTATTGCGTCCCGTCACAAAAATCATCTCCGTAATCCCTGCTGCCGCAGCTTCAGCCACAGCATATTGAATCAATGGCATATCGACCACGGGCAACATTTCTTTGGGCATCGCTTTCGTGGCGGGAAGAAATCTCGTTCCTAATCCATTGACTGGAAAAACAACCTTGCGTACTGACTTCATCGTTTGAATTCTGACTAAAAAAAGTAAAATAAGCTCTAAGCCTCCCTCTACCGAAGGAGGTACGATTAAAAATATGTCGGCAAGACTAGCACGTTAGAGTTTCATATGGCAACGCAATCCTACTATGCCATCGGCGATTTGCAAGGCTGTTTAGAAAGCCTTGAAGGATTACTAGAACAAATTCCAGAGAGCGCTCCCTTGATTTTTTTAGGTGACCTCGTTAACCGAGGTCCCGACTCTCTTGCAACACTCAGACGAATAAAGGCTATGGGCGAACGAGCACATTGTCTTTTAGGCAATCACGATCTCCACTTACTCGCAGTCGCCGCAGGAGCAAGCAAGATTCATAAAAAAGATACTATCGGAGAAATTTTTGATGCGCCCGATGCTGACGAGTTGATTGAATGGCTACGCCATCAATCCATCATGATCGAAATGCCAGAGGCGGTATTTGTCCATGCAGGCATCCACCCTTTGTGGAGCCGCGATAAAGCACGATTCCTTGCCAAAGAAGCAGAGACCATGTTACAGAGCAAAACATGGAAAAAGATGCTGAAGAAAATGTATGGCAATAACGATTGGGATGACTCACTTGAGGGAGCCGAGCGCTTACAGGCTATTTTGAATTGCTTTACAAGAATGCGTTTCGTAGATCGTCAAACAGGCGCTTTAGATTTCAAGCAAAAAGAGGACATCGGCTCAGCCCCCCAGCACCTCGTCCCTTGGTTTGAATATGAAAATCGGCTCGCCACCAGCACAACCATTTGTTTTGGTCACTGGTCTATGTTGGGATTAATCAGACGAGCTAACATCATTGCGATTGACACTGGATGCTTGTGGGGTGGCCAACTCACAGCTGTTCGCTTTCCTGATCGAAAAATCCTTCAAGAACACTGTCCTTGTTGGGCCGATCCCTTCAAATTTAAATAAGCATCGTGCTTACAAAGACGCTAAGCGAGCTTTTCTTTCTTCTTCGCGTTGGGCTGTTGCATCGGGAACGCCCAACGCATTAGCCATCTGAGCAGACACCTTAGCGCATAGCACCTGACGTGTTTGATCTGCAGACGAAATAGGGGCTAGCACCGTGACCTCAACACCTAAACCAGGTGTGAACAGAATCCTCTTCAAAACCTCAAATAAAGAGATATCTCCAGCATAGGAGATCAACTCTGTGGTTTCTCCGTTCAAGGTATACCGAAGCGTTATAGGTAGCACGTCAGCGTTAGAGCGAATAGCAGCTTCAAACAAATTAGCATAAAAAGGTAACAACAAACGACCGCCGCCTGTGGTGCCTTCAGGAAAAAACAGCACATTTGTTCCCTCCAGGATCGCAGAAGTCATCATCTCACCAATCTCAATGACAGCACGCTTACGGCTTCGATCGATAAAAAGCGTGCCGACTTTACGAGAGATGAATCCAAAAACTGGCCAAGAGGCAATCTCTTTTTTAGCTACAAACCGACAAGGTAGCACCACATTCAATACAAAAATATCGACAAATGAAATATGGTTCGAACACACCATATAACCGAGTTCATTGGTACTAATGCCACAAACTGCCGCTTCTTCTCTAGGCACCTGACCTCGGACTGAAACCCGAATACCAAAGACTCGCATTAATGCGGATGATAAGCGCTTTACCCAACGACCTCGTGTCTCCCGTTGAAAGAATGGGAATAGCATCAAGACACTTAAAATGGCAAAAATCAGTATACCCACTCCTAGTAGGCGAATACATCCAACCAAATAACGCATCGCGTTTCCTTATGCAACCAAACTCTGCTCTTCAAAAAACTGCTGCAAAATAACGGCAGCTGCCTCGTGATCAATCTTTTCCGTCCCGTGCTCAACCATAACAGATGAAAAACGTTCGTCGACCGTATAAACCTTTTTATGAAATCGTCCAGCTAATTGACGAGCAAAACGTTCACAACGAGGCGTCATTTCGCTAGGCGTCCCGTCACCATAACGCGGCACTCCCACAACCAAAAAGACAGGATCCCATTCTTCAATTAGCTTTTCTATCGACCTCCAACGCTCATCGTTGGTTTTTGCGTGAATAATTGCTAACGGATTTGCGGAGCGCGTGACGGTATTGCCTGAAGCAACACCTGTACGTGCAAGTCCGAAATCAAAACAAAGAACGGTACCTTCTTGCATAGCGCCCTCTAAAAATTGGTGATTATATCAATCTCCCCTTCTTTATTTCGAGCTAATAGACTTATCAAGCAAGCCTTTGTGATTGAAGACTTTGAGATATCTCATGAATAAGTTAAGATGATGCCACCGTCTTCCCTTATTCATTTTTGTCCATGGAGTTCGTCGAATAATGAACATTCTGCTCACTGGCGGCATGGGTTTTATTGGCTCACATACGGCCATTGTTCTTCTTGAAGCAGGTCACAACGTTGTTTTGTATGACAACCTTTCCAACTCCGACGCATCTGTTTTAGACCGTCTTGAAACCATTACAGGACGTCGCCCTTCATTCATTGAAGGCGATATTCGTGATGGTATAGCCATGCAAAAAGCACTTGCCAATATTGACGTCGTTATACACTTTGCTGGATTAAAAGCCGTTGGAGAATCGGTTCACAAACCAATTGAATACTACGACAACAATGTCAATGGCACACTGGTGTTGTTGGATGCCATGATGAAAACTGGTGTTCGTCGCCTCATTTTTAGCTCTTCGTCAACAGTCTATGGTACGCCAGCCACGCTACCATTAACTGAGGACTGTCCAACTGGTGAAGCAACGAATCCTTACGGTCGTTCAAAGCTACATATTGAGCAAATTTTGGCCGACGTATGCCGGGCAGAACCGTCTTTTAGTGCCATATGTCTACGCTATTTCAACCCGATCGGTGCACACCCATCTGGATTGATCGGTGAAGATCCCAACGGCATTCCTAATAACCTACTACCTTATGTAGCACGTGTTGCCCACGGTACTCTTCCCTATTTAAAAGTCTTCGGCAATGACTATCCAACCCCAGACGGGACAGGTGTTCGAGACTTTATCCACGTCATGGATTTAGCTGACGGTCATGCAAAAGCAGTTCCTTATGTCATGAACAACACTGGTTGGATTGCCATTAATCTTGGCTGCGGTCGTGGTTATAGCGTTTTAGAAGTCATTCATGCTTTTGAAAAATCGAGTGGTCAGAAAATTCCCTACCAACTTGTTGAACGACGTGAAGGCGATATTGCCGCCAATTGGTGCGACCCTAGTAAAGCACAACGTCTTTTAGGTTGGTCAGCAACCAGAACGATTGATGACATGTGCCATGATGCGTGGAACTTTGAGTCCCGCAAAGAATAAAACTGTGCGGTTAAGTTATCCACGCTATATTTTTCATCTAACGTGGATGATGTATCTCTTTGATTTTTAATAGGTTATTTTGTTAATTTATAAAGTTATTCATATGCGCAATTTCGACTTAATCACATTTTCCACAGACTTATCCACACCTACTTTCCAATGAGGTAATAGGGCTAATCTAGATGAAGATCTGGTTGCAAGTCGACAATTGGCAGGACGAATCGCATCAATATCTTGCGTGACAGTTAAACCGACACGAGCCTCATGTAAAGTATTTGCCATTGCTGTCAGTTGCAAGTTGGTGCAATATTTCTCTGCGCTGTACAGTAAATAACGAGCAAATTCTGCACGTGTAACCCACTCTCCAGACTCTACATAATGTACAACTGAGATTGAGCGTTGTTTTTCAAAGCATGGCAATAATTGCCATGTCCAATTCGCAAGAGTAGCCGTATGCGTCGGCATACCTACTTGTGCCGCTGTCACTGTTAAAACTTTTTTCGCTAGAGCTGCGTTCAAAATTGCAGCGACAAAATCCCGTTCGCCACTATGTAGCCATCCAGCACGAATCACCACACCACTCACACCGCTTTCTCGTAATCCCTTCTCTCCTTCTAACTTGCTTTTGCCATACACGCCATTAGTTTTAGGATTGGGTTCACTGTCTTCATACCACGGCGTTTCTCCTTCTCCCGAAAAAACATAGTCCGTTGAATAGTGCACTAAAGGAATTTGTCTTTCTGATAAAACTTTTGCAATCCTAGTAGGTGCAAGAGCATTGACATCAAAAACTGTTTCTCTTTGCTGTTGCGCACCACTTACATCTGTCCAAGCCGCCGCATTAATCACCACTTGAGGTTGCAACCTTTGAATGAACATCTCAAAACGCCGTACGTTTGTAATATCTAACTCTGCACGGGACAACGCTTGAACAAGCACACCTGGCGGCTGTGTCGTCAATAACGCTCTGGCTAATCGACCTTGTCCCCCTAACAACAAAACTTTTTTGTTCATTTCTTATGTCTACAAAGCAAACGTTGAAGATAGGGAGCAGTAACACTTTTTGGCGACTTAGCTACCGCTTCGGGAGTTCCCTCAGCCAAAATATAGCCACCCTCATCCCCTCCTTCAGGCCCAAGATCCACAACATAATCCGCACATTGAATCACGTTCACATTATGTTCAATAAGCAAAACGGTATTACCTGCTTTGATCAAGTGATGGAAGACATCGAGAAGTTGAACAATATCCTGAAAGTGGAGACCTGTTGTTGGTTCATCCAGAATATAGAGGGTCCGACCGTTTTCTGGCCGTGCTAACTCGGTTGCCAGTTTGATGCGTTGAGCCTCCCCACCAGAAAACGTTGTAGCGCTCTGTCCAAGTCGGATGTACCCCAAACCAACATCGCTTAGCGCTTGAAGCACTCTGTTAATTTTTGGATATTTCTTAAACAACGGTAGCGCTTGCTCAACTGTCATGTCTAAGACATCGGCAATACTTCTTTCGGCATAGTGCACTTCGAGTGTTTCACGGTTATAACGCTTCCCATGGCAAACCTCACAAGGGACATACATATCAGGAAGGAACTGCATTTCCATGCAAACAATACCTTCCCCTTGACACGCCTCACATCGACCACCCTTGACATTAAAACTAAAACGACCTGCCGTATAACCTCGTTCGCGAGCCATTTGAGTTTGCGAGAAGATTTCACGGATATGCGTAAAAATGCCTGTATATGTCGCGGGATTAGAACTTGGCCTCCGACCTATAGGAGATTGATCCACCATCACAACCCCATCAAAGACATCAAAGTTCGCTAACTCATCGTACGGGAGTGGCGTTACGCTTCTTGTACGCTTCAAAGCTCGAACCATGGCCGCGTAAAGCGTGTCAATCACCAAAGAAGATTTACCTGATCCAGACACCCCCGTCACGACCGTCAACAGACCAACAGGGACTTTAAAAGTTACATTTTTCAGATTGTGTCCCTTTGCACCTTTTAACTTAAGCCAGCCTTGATTAGGTCGATGACGATGTGTAGGTACTGGTATCGATAACGTACCATTCAAATACTGTCCCGTGATCGAATCAGGACAAGCCATCACAGCTTCAGGCGTCCCCGACGCCATCACATAACCACCTAAATCACCTGCTTTTGGCCCCATATCAATGATGTAGTCCGCAGCTCTCATAGTCTCTTCATCGTGTTCAACAACGATAACGGTATTACCGAGATCCTTGAGTGCTCGCAAACTCCCGAGTAATTTTTCATTGTCACGCTGATGCAACCCGATACTCGGTTCATCCATCACATACATCACCCCAGAAAGACCTGACCCAATCTGCCCAGCTAAACGCACACGTTGAATCTCACCACCCGATAACGTATCTGTACGGCGATTTAACGATAAATAGTCGAGTCCAACATCGTTTAAAAACAACAACCGCTTAGTAATTTCACATAGCAACTGTTCTGCCACTGGTCGATGTAACCTATTAAAGGCTAGCGTCTTTAGAGTGTCATAGAGTTGCGAAACATGTAATGCCTCCATGTCGCTATAGTTGTAGCAATATTCACCATCACCCACATAGACTGACAAAGCTTCTTTTCCAAGACGCTTACCTTGACACACGGGACAAACAACTTCCGAGCGATACACCTCCAATCCCTGGCGTATATGATCGGTTGTTGTGTCACTCTCCCACACCTGTGCCAATTCTGTCATCACCCCCACAAACGGCGGGACTAAGGTACGCGTCTCAGGACTACCATATAGAATCACGTGACGTACATGGTTGGGTATTTCTTTCCATGGTTTCAACTCCGATATATGAAACAAATCCAAAACAGCTTTAATACGTTCGAACTTGCCACTATTGCGAACATCCCATCCAGGAATAACTCCTTCCTCAATCGATAAATCTGAATGTTGAATAATCTTGTCGGCATCAAAGTCACGCATAACCCCAGTACCATTGCAATGAGAGCAACAGCCCTTAGGGTGATTGGCAGAAAAATGGACTGGCTCCAATTTAGGTAAGGTAAATTCACATAACGGGCACGCAAAACGTGTACTAAATGTATAGTTATACTTACTGTCAATATCTTCAACAAATACACGTCCTTTACTCAATTCAGAGGCACTTTGGCAACTCTCAGCCAAACGCTCACGAGCATCAACCGTGATCCTCAAACGATCCACAACGATATCGACATCATGCGGTCTATTATCATCCAAAGAGATCGGCTGATCTAACACCACCGTCTCTCCATCTATACGAAACCTCGCATAACCCTCCGCAAGAAATTTCTCGAAAAACAAACGAAAATCCCCCGTCTTCTCTCTTGCGACTGGAGCGAGTATCATCATTCTCTGTTGCGCTGCAAATTGTAAAAGATGGTCCACGATAAAGGCGATCGACGACATCGTGAGAGGTTTCTTATGTGTTGGGCAATAAGGCACACCTACTCTTGCAAAGAGCAAACGCATATGATCAGCAATTTGCGTCATCGTTCCCACAGTGGAACGACTGCTACCCGTGGATTTACGCTGATCAATCGCAATCGCTGGAGAAAGCCCTTCAATGCTATCTACATCGGGGCGAGATCTTAGCTCTAAAAACCGTCGTGCGTAAGCTGAAATACTCTCCACATAGAGTCGTTGCCCTTCAGCATACAAAGTATCGAAAGCTAATGAACTTTTCCCACTCCCTGAAAGACCAGTAATCACCGTGAATTGACCTCTTGGGATAACGATATTTTGATTTTTTAGATTATGTGTGCGAGCACCGCGTACAGTAATGAACTTCATTTTGAAACAATAATCGTTCTCTTAAGGGGAATCACAGGTAATTGTCTATAGACTGTCAGAGTACTTTGCGTAAAGATACCTTTTCACACAAATATAAGCTCATATCATATGCAAACCACCGCTGATGTTACGACACCCTCAGGGAAAATGACTGCTTTAGAAAAGCGCTCTAGCATTTCTTTAGCAGGGGTTTTTGCCTTACGCATGCTCGGACTCTTTTTAATCCTTCCTGTCTTTGCGGTCTATGCCAAACAGTTACCAAACGGTGACAGTAGTTTCCTGGTCGGTTTGACACTGGGTATCTATGGTCTTACACAAAGCATTCTTCAAGTGCCTTTTGGTGCGGCTAGCGATCGTTTTGGTCGTAAACCCGTCATTGTCATAGGGCTGATTTTATTCGTTGTAGGTAGCGTAATTGCTGCCCTCGGCAACACCATTTGGACCGTGATGCTCGGACGCGCCATTCAAGGTGCGGGCGCTATCTCGGCAGCCGTGACGGCATTAATTGCTGATCACGTGCGCGAACACGTCATCACTAAAGCTATGGCACTAGTCGGTGCATCGATCGGCCTCATGTTTGCACTTAGCCTGGTCATAGCCCCTCCACTCACCGAACTTTGGGGCGTTCCTGGACTATTTTGGCTCACTGCCATTTTATCTTGTCTCTCTATCTGGATCGTGCTGCGTGTTGTCCCCAATACAACCATCAATCACCCTCATGCTTTGCATGAAAAACAGCAACACCAACCTTGGGAAAAAGTTGCATTCGATCCTCTGCTCATGCGCCTCAACTGGGGGATCTTCTGCTTGCACGCCGTTCAAATGGCACTTTTCGTCGTCATTCCCACTCGACTCGTTCAAATGGGATTACCTGTTTTACATCACTGGTACATCTATTTACCCGCGGTTTTGATTGGGTTTGCAGTCATGATGAAAACCATCATTTGGGCTGAACAAAATAAAAAAACAACCACCTTGCTTCGTATTACCGTCTTGGTGTTGGGTGTTGTGTTCTTCCTTTTTGCGTTTCTCATGCACTCAGTTTGGGAAATTGCTTTTTTAGTTACTCTCTTCTTTATTGGCTTCAATATCCTTGAAGCCACGCTCCCCGGCCTAATCTCTCGTATCGCCCCGCCTAGCGATAAAGGTCTAGCTTTAGGCATCTACAACACAACACAAAGTCTTGGTTTATTCGTTGGCGGTGCCGTTGGAGGTTGGATTGCGCAACATTTTTCCGCAGAAGCCGTGTTCTTTACATCCACATTTGCTATGCTTTTGTGGTTCATGTTTGCGCTTGGGTTAAAGGAACCCAAACTTCGCCAACGACATGAACAAGGTGAAGCAATTCAGGTTTGATATATAGATTTTTTTAGTAGTTAATTATGGCTTCCATCAATAAGGTAATCATCGTCGGTAATCTTGGCCGCGATCCTGAAACCCGTTACACCGCTGACGGTGGTACGGCAATTACAACGCTGAACGTCGCAACCACGCGCCGCTATCGTAATACCGAACAGCAAACGGTAAGCGAAACGGAATGGCATCGCATTGTATTGTTTGGCCGTCTGGCTGAAGTTGCAAAGGATTACTTGCGCAAAGGAAGTCAAGCTTACGTTGAAGGTCGTCTCAGAACTCGCCGCTATCAGGGCAAAGATGGCATTGAACGTTATGCCACCGAAATCATTGGGGAAACGCTTCAATTGCTCGATCGTCGTCAATCCGATCATCAAGGTATGGACGATGGCTTTGAAAGTGCGCCACGTGCAATGGCTCCGCGTCCTACTCCGCAACCTTCGGCCGCGCCCGTGTCCACTGCTGCGCCCATTGATCAACTCGACAATGACGATGTTCCGTTCTAATCTTTTACTACGCGTTTAAAGCTTTAAAGGGGTGTTGCAAAGATCAGGACAATCTGATTTTTGCAACACCCCTTTTTTTAGGTTCATCTCGGAAGTCCGGGGAACTCAGCCTTGACTTTTAAATAAAAGCGTCGTCGAACTTCCCAACGTAAAAAAAGTAGCGCTCCAGCTAAAAATAAGGCACATTCTAATTGCCGCAAAAAGAATTGCATTATGGAAGGAGCGCTATGGCTAATATTGTAGAGCAACTCTTCAAATCCTTGGCCGGATTTTCATATTACGGGGTTCGAGAAACGAGTATCCCCTATAGACGGCAAAAAGACTTTATTGCTTCGGCTTGAAGCAACTGCAGATAGGATGCCGATATGTTCCAACTGTAAGCACGAGGCCCCTTTAATCCACGAATATACGACTCGAAGAATCACTGAATGTAACATCCTCGGTTACTTTGTTTAATTGGAAATCGTCGTTCGAACGACTTCATAAACACATCGTACTGAGGAAGAAACTGTAACCTATGCCGCTCAGGAAACCAACCCCTCCTGGGACACTGTTAAAAAAAATAGATAAAGACAAGTTAGAGAGACGGTTTGGTGAATTCAAAAGGGATAGTTCTAACCGTTTAGCTGTAGACGAATTTGCGATTCACCGACATCACAAATACGCCACAGTTGTGTATTCCTTAGATACAAAGCGCGTACTTTGGGTGGGTTATGGAAGGTCGAGAAAAACGCTGTCCTCGTTTTTCCAACTTTTGACTCCAGAGCAAAAATTCGACATCAAAGCTGTCGCCATGGATCAAAGTACGGCCTTTGAGCTTGAGGTCAAAAAGCAATGCCCTCACGCAGTCGTGGTGTATGACCTTTATCACGTGCTAGCTAATTACGGCCGAAAGGTGATTGATCGCGTCAGGGTCGATGTGGCAAATAAACTCAAGCATTTCCCAGAACTGAGAAAGGTGGTAAAGGGATCGAGATACCTCTTATACAAGCGTCCAGAAGATCTTTCTGATAATGAACATACCAAACTTGCAGACCTTGCAAAGCTGAACTCACCTCTTCTGAAGTGCTATCTAATGGGTAATGAACTTAGACATCTCTAGGGACTGGGAACACGACCACAAGCCGTCGCTTTGGTCCTTGATTGGATCTATCACGCAGCTCGTAGCAGGATTAAACCTTTAGTAGCTTTTGCTCAAAATCTGCGTAATTACATCGATGGTATCGTCAACTCATGCGAGTATGAAATCAATACTTCTGTGTTTGAAGGAGTCAACAATCGAATCAAGCAAATTAAGCGACGTGCTTACGGCTTCCACGACGACCAGTACTTTTATTTAAAAGTCAAGGCTGCGTTCCCCGGACTTCCGAGATGAACCTTTTTTACTCGTGCCGAACCGCCTCAATAGGGTCTAATTTCGCTGCACGTCTTGCCGGGAAATAGCCAAAGATTACCCCCGTTAAAGCCGAAACCGTAAACGCTAGCACATTGATTCCTGGGTTAAATAGAAATGGAACCCCCATCATCTCCGCTAACCCCTTGGAGGCTATCACTGCAAAAAGCACACCTAAAATTCCCCCAAGACAACCTAACATCAAGGCCTCGATCAGAAACTGAAGCAACACTTCACGCTCTAAAGCCCCAATTGCCAAACGGATCCCTATTTCTCGAGTTCTTTCAGTCACAGAGACCAGCATAATATTCATGATCCCAATACCACCCACTAGCAAGCTAACAGCAGCCACCGCTGCGAGAAGCGTAGTCATAATTTGTGTTGTAGATGCGACTTTCGATGCAATTTCTGCCGTATCCAGGATCTGAAAATTATCATCATCACCATCTGACAAACTGCGGCGCTCACGCATAAGACTTTTCACAGCCTCACGCAAGCGATCTCGATCGGACTGAAGATCCACTGAAATCAACAATGCTCCGACCCTTGTATTGCCAAGAATGCGACGTTGCACTGTCTGAATCGGCATCACCAACAAATCGTCCTGATCTCCACCCATAGCTGCCGTACCCTTGGATTTCATTAAGCCAATCACGCGGCAAGAAAAACCACCTGTCCGGATCGTACGACCGATCACTTCTGAACCTTCCCCAAAAAGCTCTTTTTGAATCGTGCCACCAATCACACAGACCGCTGAGCCAGCGAGCATTTCTCCAGACTCAAAAAATCTTCCCTCGACAATCTCTCTATTATCAATTTTGAAGTAATTGTTGTCGGTCCCGATGATGCTTGTCTGCCAATTACGACCGTTAGCCACAATCGTTCGCGACACAGACGTTTGCGGAGCGACAGCTAACACACCCGCAATCTGCTGCTTAAGTGCAACAGCGTCAGCCATCTTAAAAGAAGGCGCACCGACTGTTTGACCAGGGCCTAATCTCATACCAGGGCGCAGCATCAGTTGGTTATTCCCAAAGGATTCGATTTGCTCTCGTATCGCTTGAGAAGCACCATTACCAACAGTCACCATCGTAATGACCGCCATCACACCAATGACAATCCCGAGCACCGTTAAGATACTTCGTAACGGATTTCTCCAAATCTGACGAATAGCAAGTAAGAAGGCATTTCCAATCATCGAACGACTCCTTGAGGTTGGTCATCAATGATTAGCCCATCTCGAAAGTGCAGGTGTCGTTTAGCATATGTCGCCATATCTGGCTCATGAGTCACAAGAACGACAGTGATGCCATCCTCCGTATTTAATGTCGATAATAGGTTCAAAATTTCCCTACTTCGAGCCGTATCCAAACTTCCCGTTGGTTCATCTGCTAAAAGCAATTTTGGATTGGTAACTAGTGCACGAGCAATAGCCACTCGTTGCTGTTGCCCACCAGACAATTCTGCTGGCGTATGGTTTTCCCATGCCGACAACCCAACACGATCTAAAGCTGCCCTCGCTAATTTTCGTCGCTCAGAACTCTTCATCCCTCGGTAAAGCAATGGAAGTTCCACATTTTCCAAGGCTGTCGTTCGTGCCAACAAATTAAAGCCTTGAAAGACAAAACCAAGGTATTTACGACGTAACAAAGCCCTTTGATCTCGTGTCAAAGTTTCGACATATATGCCGCCAAAAAGATAGGTGCCGCTTGTCGGTCTGTCAAGTGCTCCCATGATATTCATCGCCGTTGATTTCCCTGAACCAGAAGCTCCCATAATCGCGACAAATTCCCCCTCTTGGATCGAAAGGTTGACCCCCTTCAAGGCCTCAAAAGCAGCTTCACCAATCCCATAGCATTTGTGAATATCTCGGAATTCAACTAAAGGCATTGCCATAATCTACCTTCCTTTTTGTTGATCCAAAATCACCTGATCGCCTTCAGCTAAATCACCGGATACAATTTCCGTTTGCAGACCGTCTGTCAATCCAGTGACGACATTCACAAGAACTGGCTTATTATCTTTTAAGACATACAAAGTTTTTTGCAACTCTCCGTGCTGAGCCAACTCTTTAACTTTTTTAGTTCCCGCAGCATACGGTGAACGTCTAGACATCATACCTGGCATCGTTGCTCCCCTCGATTGAGGGGTCAGCTTTGGCTGATAACGGAAGGCTGAATTAGGCACAAGCAAAACATCATTTTTATTTGCAGTTGAAATAGTGGCAGAGGCAGTCATACCAGGGCGCAAAAGCATAGCCCCGTTATCAACATTTAAGTACGCTGTATAAGTCACCACGTTTTCAGTCGTTGTTGCGCCATAGGCCACTTTTCTCAATGTTGCTGGGAAACGCTTATTCGGATAAGTGCTCACCGTAAAGAACGCCTTTTGTCCTTCTTTCACAACACCAATATCTGCTTCATCCACCGCAACCTGTAGTTCCAAGGCACGTAAATCTGAGGCTAGCGTCAATAGCTCTACCGCTTGAAGGGTTGCTGCAACGGCATATCCTGGCTCAACACTGCGTGTCAAAATGACTCCGTCAATTGGTGCCTTAATTACTGCCTTAGACAAATCTGTTTCAGCAGTTTTCAACAGTGCCTCAGCATCCGACACATTAGCTTTAGCTACCGCAACCGATGCCTTGACAGTTTCCACCGTGGCTGTTTGAGACTCAAGCTCAGTTCTTGAAGGCATCGCCCCTTGGGACAAACGATTTAGTTTACTCATGCGCTTTAGTTTTAATTCCGCTTCTTTAAGCGAAGCCTGGCTTTGAGCCAGGTTTGCTTTGGCACTTTGTAATGCCGCGCGATATTGCTGCACTTTGGCTAACAAATTACGCATATCTAAAGTCACTAGAGCCTGACCTTGAGTCACCGAATCATTCACGTCAACATGCACTTCACGTACAATCCCAGACAATTCGGAACCAATTGTGACTGTACGCACAGGGGCTAACGTCCCATCAGCAGACACTGTGACATGAATGCCTCCTTTTTCTACCTGTTCTGTGACGTACTTCACATCATCATGAAACTGAGCCTGTTTCCACCAATACCATCCGCCGAGTGCAACTACTAAGAGTGTAGCCACGACAAGCCGCTTAACATATACAGGACCTTTTTGATCCTCTACCTTGATGCGATCATTCGACTTCTCGTTCACATTACCCATGATGTTGTTCCTCCTTATCCTTAACCCCCATCACTTCTTGAGGATTCCATGCTCCTCCCAGTGCTCGATATAGAGCAACATGCTGCAGAGAAAGTTCAGCTTCATTACTTTTCACACTTTCTTGAGCTGTCAATAAGCTTCGTTGAGCTTCCAACAACATAGCGTAGTCACTTATGCCCGTTTTGTACTCCATCAAAGCCAATTCGTAAGCGCGTTGTGCGTGTTGGAGCGCTTGTTCTAAATAGACGGCCTGATCCTGAGCTGATTTAATACCGTGTAAGGCATTGTCCGTTTCTTCTAAAGCCCCCACAATCACAGCTAAATATCGAGCTTTTGCTTCATCTAAAACACTTTCCGCTAGCTCTTCTCTAGCTTGTAATCCACCCCAATTTAGAACAGGTAGCGATAGCGCACCTATTAAAGAAGCAATACCACTCCCACTAGCACCTAACGCCCCCACTGTGGCGGCTTGCGTACCAATTGACCCACTTAAAGAAAGTGTTGGGAAAAAGTCTGATCGGGCCTTCTCCCAATTCGCACCTGCACTCAAAAGCATGGCTCTTGCGCTACGAATATCAGGACGGCGCATTAAAGTTTGCGCAGGAATATCGACACTCAACCCTATAGGAGCATTGGGAATCCCTCCTACACCAACGGCCAGCTTATCTAATGGCTGGGCAGTTAAACGAGCCAGTGCATTACGGTAATTGGCCTCTGTTGCTTTTAGGTTGCGAAGTTGTGCTTGCGTTGACGCCACTCGCGAAAGCGCATCTTCTAATTCAGACTGAGTGGCCAAACCTGCCATCATGCGCCAACGAACCAACTCTGCGTTTTCTTCGTAATTTTTTAGAGTGCTTCTCGTAATCGACCGTAAGACCTGATTAGATCTCAGTCGGATATACGTTTGAGCAGTTTCCAAAGCAACAACTTCTTGTACATCAGATATCGCGATTGCTTTAGCCAAAACATCAAAATACTTCGCATCTCGCTTAGCATTTTCACCGCCAGCCAAATTTAGAGTCCAAAGGACATCCAATCCACCAGACCACGATTCATGACTATCCCCATTGCTACGACGACTCGAACCTTCGCCAGAGACATTGGCCGTTGGCCACAATGACGCATTGACCTCTTTCAAATTCGCACGCGCAGCTTTCAAAGTCGCATAGGCTGTTAATACATCAGCATTGGAGTGTTTAGCCTTCTTGATGAGCGACAACAATTCAGAATCGTTCCAAGCTTCCCAGAACTGAGTGACATCTGTAGTGATCCCACTCATTGACGGATGACTACTCCATGCACGAGACGACATTTGCTGAATAGGCGTTTCCATATCCAGCTTCTGAGTCGTACAACCACATAAAAGACTAACAACAGCCAATGCAATCATTGATCCCTTTCGAGTTTTTTTCATAGACGCCCTTCTCTTTTGTAATCTCGAGTTCTCTTCAATCAACAACACGTCATCAAAACTGCTATTTCTAACTAGCATTCTGCAACATCCTAGGTGGCAATTACCTTACGAATCAGCGGAAACTAATCACAAGAACCATTTGCGTGACAAACTTTTACTTTTTATTTTTGTTAACATGGGTTTTTTCGTTGTTCCATATCACATTGATATTGTTTTATTGCAGTAAACATGTTCAAGCATCCTCGTCCCATTCTGATTGTTGACGACGACATCGAACTCGTCACGCTATTAGTCGATTATTTACAACTAGAAGGATTTGCACCCGTGCCAGCCTATTGCGGTGTTGAGGCACTCGAACTCATGAATCGACAAGAGTTCGAGCTTGTCGTCCTTGATGTCGTGATGCCAGGAATGAGTGGTGTAGAGGTTCTCAAACAAATTCGTGAAACAAGCCAAATCCCTATTGTGATGCTGACAGCGAAAGGCGACCCTGTAGCTCGAATTCTTGGTTTAGAGCTTGGCGCAGATGACTATGTTCCCAAACCCTGTCCTCCTAGAGAACTAGCAGCCAGAATCAACGCTATTTTGCGTCGTACGGCCGCGATGCCCTCAGCCATCGCGCCTGTCGTTGTCGGACCACTGACAATCAATCCAAGCCAAAGAATTGCTACGGCCAATGGTATTTCTTTAGAACTGACAGGGACAGAATTGACCCTTCTTGAAGTATTAGCGCGTAAAGCAGGGCATCCCGTTCCCAAAGATGAAATCTACCAAAAAGTTTTAGGTAGAGCCATGCAACGCTATGACCGCGCCATCGATGTGCACGTCTCATCGATTCGACACAAACTCATGGCAGTCCTTAATCAACAGGTCGCTATTGAAAGCATTAGAGGCGTAGGTTACCAATTAGTTATACGTAGTCCACTCTACTAATCTCTATTCCTGCCGAAAAGGATATATTTATGTTACTTAAACGCTACTTCAATACGCTTTTCGGCAGGCTTTTCACTGGCTTCTGTCTCATTATCATTGTGACTGCCGTAGGCGTCCGGATGGTCTCCTATACAACTCAAATCCAGCGTAATACCGAGCTAGGTATCAGTGAGTGGCGTTTTATTGCCAGAAAATCTGTTGATTGTGCATTAGGTATTTATGACTTCGGGGGACGTGAAGCTCTCATTCGTTGGTTAAAAAAACTGAACTCAACAATAGTCCCAGTGTCTATTTTGTTAACGCAGATGGTGTTGAGTATTCCGGTCAAGAAGTGCCTCCTAACACCACGACTGCGTGAGGGCATTGCTTTTTGACCTCAAGGTCAAAGGCCGTACTTTGATCCATAGCGACAGCTTTGATGTCGAATTTTTGCTCTGGAGTCAAAAGTTGGAAAAACGAGGACAGCGTTTTTCTCGACCTTCCATAACCCACCCAAAGTACGCGCTTTGTATCTAAGGAATACACAACTGTGGCGTATTTGTGATGTCGGTGAATCTCTATTTGTCAAAATATCTTTCCAGGAGTTAAATGAACAAAAGGAAAGATAAAT